>NZ_JBNGCU010000008.1:0-32160 GCF_049974945.1 Methanocrinis sp.
CCAGCATTATGAATAGCTCTCTCCCCTCGGGATGCCAGCTCCACCAGAGGTTGTAAGCCAGATCGCCGAGCTTTGCGATCCTCGAGGGCAAGTTCGGAAATTTGTCTCTAGGTTTGTAGAACATGATCTCTCCTCCCCATCATCACCCCCATCATTGATCTGGGATGATTTTACCTTTTCCTCGACGGAGGATCGAAGGAAGGGGCGGTGAGAGATATGGCGGATCTGCAAAATAGGGATGGGACCGAGAGGTCTATCGACCGCTCGGGCGCCTTTGAGCTCCAACTTGGGGATCTTACACCTTAAGGTCGTGGATCTAACTCGACATCTCTTCAGAAGGGACGAGCTCCCTTCCGGCTTCCTCCCATGCGGAAGGACCGCCCACCACAACCCATGCGTCGCGGTCGCCGAAGATCCTCAGTATCGAGACCGCGAAGGCTGCGTTAGTGTCCAGAGCGCAGAGGGTGGCGATCTTTTTGTCGGTTGGGACCATGTCTATAGACGTGACTAGCACAGGACCAGGTATGTTCATAGAGCCTGGTATGTGGCCTGAATCGTAGAGTTCGGCGGGCCTCACGTCCAGGATCGCCAGGTTCTTGTCCCCGGCGTCGACGGCGTCGATGAGCTCTTGCATCTCCATCCTGTAGTAGCTGTTTTCGGGATAACCCATCATGAAAGCGTCGGCTTTGGCCATGTAGTCGACCTCGGCCATCTCCTCGGCTTCGGCCATCTCTCCGTCTTCAGCCATATCTTCATGTTCAGCCGCCTGGGCCGGTCCCGCCACGGCGAAGAGCCCCAGGAGGACCAGAACCAGCAGCGCTTTATTCTTCATTCAATACCACCTGCGGGACTATTTTATCGTTGAGAGTATATATCTGTTGTGGACCTCCAAAATAAAATGATTTGAGAAAAATTTCGACCCCTTTTCATCCCGATGAAGATGATTCGGCCATATTCTCCCAGAACTGTCCCTATTTTCTCGTCCCCATCATCGGTCTGGGGCCGGGTATGCCGGAAGGGTCTCTATCCTCTGAAGGGGGATCTCTCTTCCGACTGCGAAGTGGTATAGGCTCTGATACTCGGGCCCCTTCAGGCCCAGGGCCGAGGAGACGGCGTCATCGAAAAAGCAGCCTATGCCGCATCCCGCGAGCCCCGTCGCCTCCGCCTCCAGGTAGAGGGTCTGGCCGACGATGCCGCACTCCCAGAGGAGCCGGTTGTAGAACCATGGGCCGCGCTCCTCAAGATTGGGACGGAACCTCGCGATCATGGCGAGGGAGAAGCAGCCTTCGGAGGCGATCTTCTGGCCGCAGGAGAGAGCCCTCGAAAGCTCCCGGAAGTCGCCGGTCGCCAGCCGATAAAATCCCGGGGGCGCTTCTTGAGGCGTCTTCCAGTCGAACTCACGGCTCAGGGAGGATCGGAGGGACTCTTCGTGGTCGGGGTTTCTGACCAGAAGATAGAGCCCCCGATCCAGGCCCAAAACACGGTGGACGAACGCCGCGAGATGGACCTGGGGCCTCCAGGCGAAAAGGTTATTGGGGAACCTTCCCGATCCAGGAAGGGTCCGGCAGAGGGCCCCGAAGAGGTCGTCTCTCTCCATGCTGAAGGCCGGGTCCATGACGATGGCGCTCCGCCGATTTCGGATGAGATTGCGAAGTGATGCTGGTGGACGGGCGAAACCAGGCGGAGCCTTCATCCCGCCAAGGTCCTCGGCGACCTCGCCCGGTGGTTTCGCCGTCGCCTTCGCCATCCCCGCAACGAGGGGCCAGTCGACGGCATCCGGGCTGAGCCGGTCGGGCTTTCCCTGCCACTCGACACCTCTGAGCTCGGCCAGGACCTTCTCTGATAGATCAAAGCCCGAGACGGCGCTGCCCTGGGGGTGGACCGCGACGAGGCAGTCCGGGATCTCGGCCTCGGCTCCGGTCTCCCCGGCGACCCCCAGAAGATATGCCAGCTCCTCGGTCCCGACCTCTTCCAGGAGCGTCGCCCGCCATCCCAGGGCCGCAGAGGCGAGGCTTGTGGCCGCGAGGGCGTGGCCTAAGTTCAGATGGAGGTAGCGGAAGGCCCTCTCGCCGTACTTCCAGCACTCGCGCCAGGGGATGGAGGAGAAGCCGACGAGGACCGTCCCCTCCGGCAATCCCGAGGCCATATCCCGCCAGGCCTTCTCCGAGAGGCGGCACCTCACCTCCAGGGCATGCTCCCGGGGCGCGTAGTGGCTGACGGCCGGACGGTCGAAGAGGCCGAAAACGGGCCCGCAGATCAGGTAGCCCTCGGTGGGGTGGAGGTTTCCGCTGGAGGGGTTTGTCCGCAGGGCCCAGGCCGCCCCTCCCGCCCGTCTCCAGGCCGAGATGGCGAGGGAGTCGAAGAGGAGCTGGGAGACCGTATCAAAGCCCAGGGGTCGGGGAGGGACACCCCTCTCTTCGAGGGCCTGGTCGTACTCTGGACCCTCGCCGGGTCGGGGCTCGGGCCGCTCCAGCTCGATGAGATCTGCGCCCCGAAACCTTCGGAACGGCCGGGGCTCGTTTCCCCAGTCCATCGTCTTTGGCCCTGGAGCCATCCTGGTGAAGCTGTGCTTTGTCGCCTGGTGGTAGGCGAAAACCTGGTCGAGCTCTTCGGACATTTCGAGATCCTCCTCTTCGGCTTAGGTGGTGGGCGGTGGGGCGGGCTTTTTGTCCTTCGCCCCATTCACTCTTTGTCAAGAAAGGAATAAACTTTTTCGGCGAGATCTTGGGGGCTGGACGGAGCCGGAAGGATAGAGCCGCCGGGATCTGTATAGACCGCCTGGATCGCTCAAGCCCCGATGAAGATCTGAGCTTCGGGGAAAGCTTAAAGGACAGAAGGTCGGAGTTGGGCGGATATGGAGCCCCTTTCAGACCTGGTCCGGATGCTGGGAAGCGAAGACTACTTCGAGAGGCAGAGCGCCGCCTGGAAGCTGGTGGAGCGTGGATCTGAGGCGACCGGGCACCTCCTCGAAGCGCTGGAGAGGGCCGCCGAACCCCAAGTGAGGTTCAAGGCGGCCTGGGCCCTGGGAAAGATCGGCGACGAGAGGGCACTCGACCCCCTTGCCCGGGCCCTTATCGAGGACGAGGACCCCTCGGTCAGGGAGTGGGCCGCCTCGGCCCTAGAGGCGATCGGAGACAGGCGGGCGGTCCCTTTCCTCTCCCGATCCCTCGCCTCCGACCGGTCCAGGGAGGTGAGGCTGAGGTCGTCTCTTGCTCTCGTAGGCTTGGGAGCCTCCGACACCTTCATGGAGCTTCTAAGAGAGGGCGACCTGGAGGCGAAGAGGATGGCCGCGGTGGGCCTAGGCCGCCTCCGGTGTACCGGGTCGATCGAGATGGTGGCCTCTTCGATCGAGGACGGCGATCCCGAGCTGAGGCGTAGGGTCGCCTGGTCCCTCGGCGAGATGAGGGCGCCCGGATCCGCGCCCCTTCTTCTGCCAGCGCTCAAAGATGAGAGCTACGTCGTCAGGATGACCGCGGCCAAGGCCTTGGCCTCCATCGGTGGGGATGAGGCCTGCGGGATGGCCCTCCCCCTGGTAGACGACGAGCACCCCCAGGTCAGGCTTGCAGCCGTCACCGCCCTGGGCGAGATCGGCCTTGAAAGTGCCCTCGACCGGCTCGTCGAGGTGATCTTCGGCGATGACGAAGAGGAGATCCGGGCCTGGGCCGCCTGGAGCCTCGGCGAGATCGGGGACCGGCGAGCAATTGAGCACCTCCAGGAGGCCTGCGTGAACTGCCCCCCGAGGGTACGGGATAAGGCCCTCGACTCCCTGGAGCAGGTCTTCGGGATCGGCACCGGGGAGCGGAATAAGGAGGCATAGGGCCGGCTCTCTCGGATCGGTCTTGCACCGTCACCTATTTTTCTCCAGAGGTTTCTGGATAGCTGATGAACCTTGAGTCTCTGGCGGCCGAGCTTCGCGGGTTTGTGGGCATAACCCGCAAGAAGGCCATCGGCGGTCTGGTCGGCCACTTTCCGGTGGACTCAGACCTGATCATAGCCTCTTTCGGGGAGGACGCGGCGGTCATCGACGACGGCGATGAGGTGATGCTTCTTGCAGCTGACGGGATCTGGAGCAGGCTTTTGGAGGCCGACGCCGAGTGGGCGGGCTACTGCGCCGTGCTGGTGAACGTCCACGATATAGCGGCGATGGGGGGCTGGCCCGTGGCCATGGTGGACGTCTTCAGCGTCGACTCTCCCGAGCTCGCAGAAGACGTCCTCCGGGGGTTGGCCAGGGGGATCGAGAAGTTCAGGGTTCCGATCATCGGCGGTCACTTCCATCCGGATACCCCCTACAGCGCCCTGGACGTCGCCATCCTGGGGAAGGCGAAGAAGGGGGCGGTGATCCTCAGCAGCACGGCCGCGCCCGGCGACTCGATCGTCATCGGGGTCGACCTCGACGGTCAAGTCCACCCCAGCTTCGCGATCAACTGGGATTCGACGAGCTTCAAGGAGGGGGAGGTCCTCCTCCGCCAGCTCGGATCGATGAGGGAGCTGGGGGAGAGGGGGCTGGTCACCGCGGGAAAGGACATCAGCAACCCCGGGATGCTGGGAACCCTGGGGATGCTCCTGGAGTCGAGCCGGGCGGGGGCCGTCGTCGACCTCGACCTCCTCCCCCGGCCCGAAGGGATGGATATGGCAATCTGGCAGAAGATGTATCCGGGGATGGGATTCGTGGTGACCGCGCCCCCGGACGAGGCCGGGGAGGCGGTCCGGGTCTTCAGGGAGCGGGGCCTCTCCTCCGCCATCGTCGGCCGGGTGACGAAAGATCGGCGGCTGGTGATCGAGTCCGGCGGAGAGAGGGCGGTCCTCTTCGACTTCGAGCGCGAGGTCATCACCGGCATAAGGTGATCTTTTGGATTCGGGGTTCGTGGACCGGATGGAGCGGGCCGCAAGAAAAAGGCGAGCCCGGATCGGCATCGGGGTGGACGGCGGCGGCCAGGAGATCGTCGCCGGGATGAAGGAGGCGGGCGAGTACGCCGAGATCGTGATGGTGGGCGACCCCGGCTCCGACTCTGAGGTCGGAGGGGTGAATCTGGTGAGGGCCGAAGATCCCGCCTCGGCCCTGGTCGACCTTCTGGCGAAGGGCGAGATCGACGGGGCGGTGAGGGGGAACCTCTCCGCCACCAGGGTGATGAGGAGGATCGCCGGGACCTTCGAGGTGAGGGTGAGGCGGATCTCTCTCCTCTCTCTGCCCGGCTGGAGCTTCTTTCTCGCCCCGGTGGGGATAGACGAGGGCGACTGCATATCCGACCGGCTGGACCTCGCCGTCGGCGGCGCCGGCTACCTCAAGGATATGGGCGTCGACCCCAAGGTATCTGTACTCTCCGGCGGGAGGATGGAGGACCTGGGCAGAAGCGACCGGATCGATCGGACCCTCGCCGAGGCGGAGCTGGTGGCGAGGCTCGCCCGGGACGGCGGAGTCCGGGCCGAGCACCGGGGCATCCTGATCGAGACCTGCCGCGGAGACGATCTGATCGTCGCCCCCGACGGCATCTCCGGGAACCTGATCTTCCGCACCCTGATGCTCCTCTCCGGGGCCAGAGGGTTCGGCGCTCCTGTGATCATGGACCCGGTCTTCGTCGACTCCAGCCGCGCGAGAAAGAGCTTTGGGGGGCCGATCATGCTCGCCAGCGCCCTGGTGGCGATGAAGGGGCGCTGAAAGGCCGCCCCAATTGCCTGCCGCCAGCAAATTACTCCGAGCGAGGAGGGGCTATTGTCAGGCCGATGATGCTGGCAGGGGCGCACCAATATTTTTATTGGCCGAGTTGGGTCAGGTACAGGGCCAATACCAGGCACAAGATAGCTCTTAAACTTCGAATCGGATTCACCCCTCCAGCCTCGCCCTCGCCGCCTTCTTCACGCTCTGGTCGAGGTCCTCGGCGAGGGCCTGCACCAGATCTTCCGGCGCCGCCGGGTTCTTCGCCACCGTCTCACGAACCTTCCAGGCCCAGTCCCCGGAGAGGGCCACCAGGGTCGCGGGATCGGCCCTCGGGTTCGATGCCACCGCCGCCCGGATCTCCACATCCCGATCGATGGCGAGACTGGCCAGGGCGTCGGCGGGGGTACTGGGATTTTCGGCGACGGCCACCCGGACGTCCTGGATTCTGTCCGCGGCGAGATCGTCCAGGATCTCGGCAGATACCCGGGGGCTTTTCGCCACCGCCGTCCTCACCGCCCAGGAGTGGTCGATCTTCCTCCTGGAGAGGACTTCTCTGGGAACTTGGGGGTTGGAGACCGCGGCGGCCCGGACCCCCTCGTCGGCGTGCTCGGAGAGGGTTCTGATCGCCTCTTCGGGGGAGCTCGGATTCTTGGCCACCTCCTCCTGGACGATGAAGCGGTTCTTGGAGAGGGAGTAGTCGAAGTCCATCATCTCGTCCCAGGAGAGGACGGAGAGGGTGACGGGGGAGGTGGAGGGGTTGCGGGCGACGGCGGCCCGGACGAAGCCGTCGCCGTCCTCGGAGAGGAGGTCGAGGATCTCGCCGTCGGCTCGGGGGGACGCCGCCACCGCCTCCCGGACCCACTGGACCTGGTCTTTCGCGAGATTGCGCAGGATCTCGATCGGAGCATCGGGGTTTAAGGCCACAGCCCTTCGGACGTGCCAGTCCCAGTCCTTCGATAGCATCTCCAGCTCTTCCCTCTCCGCATCCGGATCAGACGCACTCTTCTCCTTCTCCCAGTCTCTCATCTAAACCCTCTTCAATTCATTCGTAATCCAGATCATCATCCTCTCAGGCAGACGAACCCGTAGACCTCTTCCAGAAGCCGGTCAGGGTTCTTTTTGTCGAAGCGGCCGATCTTCGCCTCCTGTATCGGAAGGTCGATGGCGGGGGCGATCATCTTGACCAGGGCGGGGTCGCCGCTGACCACGGCGCGGGCGGGGATCGACCGATACCCCTCCAGAATTTTGGGGAGCCTCTCCGCCACCAGGTCGGCGTGCTGGCGGATCTCCTCCTCCCTCAGCCGCTCAAACCTCTTCTGGCTCCAGCCACCCTTGGTGTGCTTCTCCTTGACGGCGCTCTTGACCACGGCCCGCTCCGCGAACCCCTCCCGGCCCAGGGCCACCCCCAGGAGGGTCTCGCCAGCGTGGGCCGCCACCACCAGGACCGGGGTGTCCAGCATCTCCTTCAGGGGCCCCGTCTTGAAGGACCCGGCCCAGGTCACCTCGCCCTCTCCGATGGGAAAGGGAGGGACCAGGGCGATGGTGAAGAGAAGAGGGGCGGAGAAGACCGCCGCCCCTCGGTCTGACTCGTCCTGCCTCGCCAGATCGCCGACTTCGGGGGGGAGGTTCTCTCCGGCCGACCCCGGGGCGATGTATGCCGAGAGAAGGTCGTCATGGGGGGATCGGACGGCATCGAGCCTTTCCAGGAGCTGCTCGACCTCTCTCGGCTTGAGGAGGCGGCTTGAGCTGGGACGGCCTTTCGTCGCGGCCCCTTCCCACCCCTCCTCTCCAGCATCCCGCTCCTGGAGGGCGGCGATCTTCTGCTCTGCGGCCTTGAGGGCGAGGCTCGTCTCCTGGCCGGCTGCGGTCAGCTTTCTGATCTTCTCCTCGCGCCTCTCTATCTGCAGCTGCAGGGAGTCCCTCTCCTCCTCCTGCTCGGCCACCCTCGCCCGCAGCCGCTCTATCTCCTCTTCCAGCTTCTTTTTTCCGAGAAGGTCGACCAAACCCTCACCACCGCTCTTCTGATGGACCTTTTGGCAAAAAGGGTTTTCTGCCCGGCTCAGGGCCCTGCCCGCCCTTCAGCTGCGCAATCGGATATGATTTGGGGTGAGATGAAAAAAAAGGTGGACGGACCCGCTGGGAGTCGAACCCAGGTCAGCGGGTTTCTTCGAGAGGGCTCTCCGAAGCCCGCTAGGATATCCTCTACCCTACGAGCCCACGCCCAGAGCTTAGCCCTCACCGCTATTAACCTTTTCCAGAGCCCGACCATAGCCTGACCTTCATGGATCACATTTAGCCCCCCCGGGCGCTGCTACTGGCTCCTGGCAAAGGTTCAAAAATTGCGACCATAATTTAGCAGGTAGCCGGAGCCAGATGAGATTATCCATATTTAAAGGCCTTTTAGGATCTGTTTTTTGAATAGATGAATGAACGGTTGGGGAAAGTATTTCAACCATCAAATCGAGGAGATGTAATCGCGGAAGGCTGCGGAAGCTCTCGGCATCAAGGATCCGGGGGCGGGAGCAAAAAAGCCCGATGCGATTGAGAAGTGCGGATCGCCCCCCGAATTCGGGAGGTCTGCGTCTTGACTGGTGAGGCGACCCTCATGGAAGAAACCATTTGCGAAAGGTCCGTCGGCTCCATCGCCAACGAGATCGTGAGAAGAGAGACGATAGCGCCCGGCTTCAAGCTGATGGAGATCAGGGCGCCCGAGATCGCCGAGAAGATTCAGCCCGGCCAGTTCATGATCCTGCGGGTCGACGAGGAGGGGGAGAGGATACCCATGAGCGTCGCCGACTGGGACCGCGAGAGGGGGACGGTGACCCTGGTCTTCCAGGAGCTGGGCCTCTCTACAAAGAAGCTCGGCCTCATGGAGCCGGGAGAGAGGCTGGCAAACCTGGCCGGCCCCCTGGGAAAGCCCGCCGATGTAGGGCACTTCGGGACGGTCGTCGTCGTCAGCGGCTGCTTCGGAGCCGGCCCCGCCTACGCCCTGGCCAGAGCCCTGAAGGAGGAGGGAAACCAGGTGATCTCCATCGTCGAGGCCTACAAGGGCGAGTTCCTCTTCTGGCTCGACCGGCTGGAGGAGACGAGCGACCGGCTGATCGTCACCTCCGGCGACAGGACGGTGGGGGTCGCCCGCTGGGCCAAAGACCCCCTCAGGGAGATCCTCGCATCCGAGAAGATAGACCGGATCTACCTGGTCGGCTGCACCTTCATGATGGCGACCTGCTCGCGAGTCTCAGAGCCCTTCGGCACGGAGGCGAGGGTGAGCCTGATGCCGATAATGATCGACGGGACCGGGATGTGCGGGGCCTGCCGGGTCAACGTCGGCGGCGAGACGAAGCTCGCCTGCGTCGAGGGGCCGGAGTTCGCGGGTCACGAGGTCGACTGGAACGAGCTGATGGAGAGGGCGCGCGGCTACCTCAAGGAGGAGGAGCGGGCCCTGGACCTCTGGGAGATCGACAACTGGCATCTGGTCCGGTTCAGGAACCGCGAGCCCGAGAAGAAGAGGAGGAAGCGGGGCGGGCCGCGGCGGTGCTGATCCCCTCCGGCAGAGCCTTTTCTGAGGCGATGAGGGTGAAGCTGATCAGATATGGGGACCTGGACTACGAGACCGCGAAGAGAGAGGTCGCGGGGTGGCGGACCTGATAGGGTATGAAGTGATTTTTCCTCTCGTCTGCAAAAGAGGTTACAACACCTTACCGATCTTCGCCAGAAAGTAGATCCTCCAGAAACCTGCTTCCGGCCTGGTCGAGGTCGCCATCCAAGGAGAAGGTCAGGCTGCGAACTCTTATCTTCCCGATCATCACGTCCAAGTTCAGCGGCGTGGGGTAGATCAGCACTGTTTCCTGACAATCCTTGATGTTCGCGTAGGTTACCACCTGGCTGATGTCGTCGTTTCCTGGCCGGTCTGGAGCTTTGTACTTGGTGTCGAGGACGAAGAGCGCCTTCTCCTTCTGAGTCCCTCTATCGTAGACCACAAGATCGATCTTGAATTTGATCCTCCCCTCCTGACCAAGGGCGACCTCTTCTTGGGGTTTGACCACAAAACCCGATGGCAGGTGAGCCTCCAGCCATTCTGCGACAAAGAGCTCGTAGAGCTTTGGCATGTCCACCAGGAAGGGGATCATCGTTCGATCTCCGATCCGATGAGATGGCCCGCTCTGCTCCAAAAAGAAGCGGCATAGGGCGTGCATCGGCTGATAGTCCTGGTTTAGGCGGTTGTAAAGCCGACCCGCGCAATCCTGGGGCTCGCATGGAACTGGGGTTGCCAGGCCCCGAAGAGATTGATAGGCTCTGCGAACCTGGGGCAGGGATCTCTCGGTGCAGATCCCGCTCTGGAGAATTCGCCGCAGGGTCCAGGCCAGGATCTGGTTATCCTCGACGTCGGAGGTGTGCTCCTCATAGCAGCACTCTGGTTTCACCATCCATGGTTTCTGGCAACTTTTCTTGATCTCGAAGCGGCCCCGGACGTAGGGGATCCGATCTTTCCGGGGCTGATAAGATCGGAAGAAGCCCTTGCGCCCCCGGTCGAGGACCCGCAGGGCGAAGAGGTTGGCCAGCCTCTCGTAGAACTCCTCCAATGAGTCGCAGTCGGTTAAGCCCTCGGGAAACTTGAGGCTCTTGCTCTTTAGCCGGTAGGCGTACTCCAGCATCCCAAATAAATTCCTTATCTCCACCTTTGGCAGGAGGGCGATCTGAAACTCTGGGGTCAGGGGTATGTGACCTGCCCAGCCGTTTGCAGTTAAGCTCCATTGGTTGCCGTTCTTGAAGGACGGCTCATCTATCAAGATCTGGCTCCCGTAGCTCTGCCATATCTTCATCCCCAGCTCTTCGGAGATCTCGGATTCGGGAAACCTTTGAGTCTCGTACTCAACGAGCTCGATCCGCTGAATTTCCCTGGAGCTCATGGCATGATCTCTCTTCTGACCTCGTCCCACCGGAAGTCTTTGGCCTTCTCGGGCCGGTCGAAGAAGTACTCCTCCAGGTAGGGCTCGATCTCCATCCTCCAGACGTCCTCGATCTCGTCTTCGAGGTCGTCCAGGAGAAAGAAGGATATGCCGACTTCGTGGTGGGGGTCGTCGATCTGGTCGTTCAGCCGGCGCAAGACTCCGATCAGCCCCTCGATTGGAAATCCCGTACCTCGACTTTGATGATACTTGCGGAGGAGATCGTGATCTGGCTGTAGGCGCAGGAAGGCGAAGCGGCGACGGAGGGCGTGGTCCACCAGGGCTATGGATCGGTCGGCGGTGTTCATCGTCCCGATGATGAGGACGTTCTCGGGTATCTTCAGGGCACCCCCTCCGGCCAGGGGGATCGAACGATCGCGGTATTCGAGGAGGTACATCAGCTCCCCGAAGACCTGGGAGAGGTTGGCGCGGTTGATCTCGTCGATGATCAGAACGCAGGTTCCGCTGCGCGAGTCGGCCCTCTCGCAGAATTCGAGAAACCGTCCCGGAAGGAGAGGGTAGCTCAGCCCGCCGTCCTCATCGGATTGCGGCCTTATCCCCTGGATGAAGTCCTCGTAGGCGTAGGCCGGGTGGAACTGGACCAGATCCACGAAGCCGTCTCCCCCGCCGATCAGGTGCTTTGCCAGGTGCTCGGCGATGTAGGTCTTCCCGGTCCCCGGCGGGCCGTAGACGACCGCCTGCCCCTTTCTTCTGATGGCCCGGACCCAGCGCTCTAAGGTTTCGAGATCGAAGCCGGTGTCATCGGCGAGCTGAACGAGGGAGTATATCGGATTTTTAGGGTTGAAGATCAAGTTGTTGAGAATCTGGGCGTGTTCATCATTTACTGCGAAATTTGTCGCATTGGGAAATGTCAAGATCTCTAAAGATCTGAGGAGGGGATCTTCAAGCAGATACGTTCTCTTTATCCTACGGGGTAAGACATAATCAATACGAAGAGGGACTTGAAGTCTTTTTTCAGTGAATCTCTCCGATTCTCTGATAAATTTTCTCTCTTTGTTGTTATCGGGTATATGGTCCGGATCTGAAAGCACCGTGGCAACTGCAAGAATGCCCGCATCTTTCCCTGACTCCCAGAGGTAGACCCTATCCTTAGCATGTATTCTTTTTTTGTACTGGTTAACGGTCCACGTTATTTCCGTTAACTCGCGTATCGCTCCATCGAGGTCGTAGTAGTCAGGATTGGACTGAAAGATCCAGTAGCTGACCAATTTTAAATCGTATTTCTTGATTGCCACCAACCAGTGAGTGAACATATCGAAGAGATCGTCATCTCTTATCCCAAAAATTCCAAAACGGTGCATATCGTCTGAGGTTTCGTTAACAAGTGTGCGGGCACTTTCATTGATAGTGGGGTAATCTGCCAAACTTGAAGAGTAAGAACAGCCGGAGAAGTAGTTGACGACACTCCTTGATTTGTTGTTGATCAAGATGAAATCATCCGGTTTGAGGGCATGAAGGATCGGCGTCAAAGTTCCGGCCTGGAAACCTTTGGAGTAGGGAGAATCCAAGAAATCGTCACATGCGACCTTTAACTCTTCCGGGTGATCATAGCAACGACGAACGAAACGCAGAATCTCGCGTGCGACTTGAGGCCAATCTTTCGATTTAGTCCACCCGATCGCCTCGTACTTAGATCGCACATCACAATTGAATGCAGGTGCTATAGATCCCCAATAATCCGTAACCTTGTTGGATTTCGTATCTGCATAAGGAAGCAATTTTAGCAATACTTGCTCGGTTACGTCCTCGCCTCTACTTTCAGCCTCAAGGATATCTTTAAAATTCTTATTTCCTTCTTCTCTCTCTTTACCGTAATGCAACAGATGAGACCGACCTTGGGATGTGGGCGGATAGCTATCTACAAATTCCCGAAAAAGCCCGGCGAATTCAGCTTTCTTCTCCGCTAGCACACCGCATCTCCTCCGCTCGCGATATCTGGTATCAAGCCCATAACCTCGCAGTTCAACTTGCAGGACAGGACAATGGCATCAGCGAAAAATGTTTTGGCGGATCGAGACTATATAGGGCATGATAGGGCATGATTTTTATCCCTCACCGCCGGGGGATTCGATGCTGGGATTGGATTTCGGAGATCTGGCCGTGGAGATCTGATGAGATGAGCGAGATGTTGAACGGAATCGACGTTTTGAGGCTGCAGAAGACGATAGAGGCCGTGGGAAGAGAGCCGGAGAAGGGGAGGTTCACCATCCGGGCCAGGACCGAGTGGGCGGGCGGCTGCCGCTGCCGGACCTTCATCGAGAGGGCCGAAGGCGCGAAGGGGTCGGCGAAGTTCTTCGTCGAGGCCGACGAGCCGCCCGCCCTTCTCGGCCGCGACCTCGCCCCCAACGCCGCAGAGTACGTCCTGCACGCTCTGGCCTCCTGTCTTGCGGTGGGCCTCGTCCTCAGGGCATCTCTTGTGGGGATCGAGATCGAGGGGCTGAAGCTGTCCCTGGAAGGGGATATAGATCTGAACAACTTCTTCGGCCTCTCCGAAGATCCGAGGCCCGGGCTTCAGAGCATATCCGTGAGCTGTGCCGTCACCGTCGCCTCCGACGCCGCCGACGCTCCCAGGGAGAAGATCGAGGAGCTTTGCCGGGAGGTCGTCAGAAGGTCTGCGGTGATGGACGTCATCGAAAACCCGGTGCCGGTATCGGTATCGGTGTCGGTATCGTTGCCCGTATAGGCGCCCGTATAGGCGCCAGTATCGGTATCGTCGAAGAAGGTCGGCAAAGAAGAGTAAGACCGGCCGGGTATGGCCGGCCGGTCAGATCAGTTCAGGGAACGAGCCTTCTTCGATCCCGGGGGAAGATGACCGTCTCCCTCACGTTCTCCAGGCCCAGCATGGTGAGGACGACCCGTGCGAGGCCCAGGCCCCACCCGGCGTGGGGCGGCATCCCGTACCTGAAGGCCCTCAGGTAGAACTCGAAGCCCGAGGGGTCGAGCCCCTGGGCCACTATCTTGCGGACGAGAAGCTCGGGGTTGTGGACCCGCTGGGCGCCGCTCGCCAGCTCCATCGAGGGGTGCATCAAATCGAAGCCCCGGCTGATCTCGGGCCTCTCCTCGAAGGGCTGGGTGTAGTAGGGCTTGATCACCGTCGGCCACTCGGTCATGAAGTAGTGCTCGCCGATGGCAGAGCCTATCGCCTTCTCCGCCTCGGTGTCCAGGTCGTCTCCCCACTCGATCTCGACGGCTCTGCCCTGGTTTGCGATCTTCAGGGCCTCGGTGTAGGTCACCCTCTTGAAGGGGGTCCGGGGGACTTCGAGCTCGACTCCGAGATACTCGAGCTCCGTCTTGCACCTCTCGGCGACGTCCCGGTAGGCCTTCGCCATCGCCCTCTCCAGGAGGGCCATCACCTCCTCCTCGTCGGCGAAGCTGACCTCCACGTCGATCGATATCGCCTCGTTGAGGTGGCGCCTGGTATCGTGTTCTTCGGCCCGAAAGATGGGCCCGATCTCAAAGACCCTGTCCAGCCCCGCGGACATAAGCATCTGCTTGTAGAGCTGGGGGCTCTGGTTGAGGAAGGCCTCCCTCTCGAAGTAGGTGATGGGAAATAGGGCGGTCCCACCCTCGGTGGCCGTGGCCACCACCTTGGGGGTGCAGACCTCGATGAACCCGTTGTCGGAGAAGAAGTCCCGGAAGGAGCGCAGAACCTCGCTCTCGATCCTGAAGACCGCCAGAACCGAAGGCCTGCGCAGGTCGATGAACCGCGAGTCGAGCCGCGTGTCCAGGTCTGCGCCCACCTTTCCCGTGGGGTCCATGGGCAGGGGCGAATCGGCCTCGTTGAGGACGGTGATCTCCGAGGGGATGATCTCGTAGCCCCTAGGGGCCTTCGGCTCGCCCTTGACCTTCCCCCTGACCAGAAGAACGCTCTCCCGGCTCAGGTGCCTAACCCTCTCCAGGAGGTCTCTGTCCACCTTCTTTGCGACCAGTGTCACCTGGGCGAAGCCCTCGCGGTCCCGCAGGACGAGAAAGCAGATCCCACCCAGGTCTCGAACCTCGTGGGCCCAGCCCGCCAACGTGACCTCCTGCCCGTCCATCTCCGGAAGTATATCACCTGAATAATGAGTTCTGAGGACCAAACAACGTCACCGTGGGGAGAATAGGTTTCTGATATAAAAGCAGTCCGCAGACGAGGACGGCCCCGGTCCCGGAAGCCGAGACCGACCGTTCTCCAACAAATCCAAATAGGATAAGACCAGGATAAGACCTTCATTAACATAATATTAGGGCGATCAGTATCGGCTTGATCTCTGTCGGAGGCGATCAGTATCGGGTGGATCGGTCCTGTGGCCGTCAGAGATCGGCGACGGCTCTCGTCTTGGCGTCGGAAGGTGTCCGACTGGAGTCCGGCTCCCAGGGCTCCCGACGTCTCAAGGGCTGAGATACACTCGATGAGATGCACCCGGCAGATATATCTGAAAAGGGGACCGTAGTACCTCCAGGCCTGTAGTCACCATGACCATATCGCGGAAAGATCTGATGGAGCAGGACGAGTTCTGGGTCTTGCTCTTCATCCTGGGAAGCGTCCTCCTCAACTGGCCGATCCTATCATTGGCCGCAGGAGGAGACGAAACCTCCGGCCGGTTTTCGATACTAGTCTACATAATCTCGGTCTGGCTTGTGATCATCCTCTCTGCTTATCTCTTCGACAGGTGGACCTCGAATTGATCAACCCGGTTTTTGCCCTGGCTGCGATGGTGCTGTACCTCTTAATCCTCTTCGGCGTAGCCCATTATGCAGAGCGAAAGCGTGATCAGGGAAGGAGCATCGTCTCCAACCCCTACGTCTACGCCCTCTCCTTCTCGGTCTACGTCACAGCCTGGACCTTCTACGGGAGCGTGGGGAGGGGGGCCACCAACGGACTCGGCTTTCTTCCCATCTACATCGGCCCCTCCCTGGTGATGCTCCTCGGCTGGACGGTGATAAGAAAGATGGTTACGATCTCCAAAGAGCACCGTCTGGCCACCATAAGCGACTTCATAAGCTTCCGGTACGGCAGGAGCTACGTCATCGGAGCCCTCGTCGCCATCGCCATCCTCGTCGTCATAACCCCCTACGTCGCCCTCCAGCTGATAGCCATCTCCGAGTCCCTGACCATAATAAGCGGACCGTACCACGAGGTTCTGGGGGTCAGAAGGCTGATGGTGGCCGTCCTACTGGGAGTCTTCGCCATCATCTTCGGTACGAGACACCTCGACCCCCTGGAGCGGCACGAGGGGCTGATCGCCGCGGTGGCCTTCGAGTCGCTGGTGAAGTTGGTGGCCTTCCTCGTCGCCGGCCTCTACATAACCTACGGCCTCTTCGGAGGTTACGGCGAGATCGTCAGCGGCATCGCCAGCAGCCCGGAGAGCTCCCATCTTCTCCAGATCGATTACCTCTCCTGGTTCTCTCTCACGGCGATGTCCTGCTTTGCGATCCTCTTTCTGCCCCGGCAGTTTCACGTCATGGTGGTGGAGAACTCCGACCAAGAACACCTGAAGAAGGCCATGTGGCTCTTTCCCCTCTACTTGCTGCTGATTAACCTCTTCGTCCCGGCGGTGGCCTGGGGTGGCCTCCTCCTGGGGGCTCCTGGAAGGGCGGACATGTTCATGGTCTCCATCCCCATCAGCCAGGGGCAGGATCTTTTGGCCCTTCTGGTCTTCATCGGAGGGACCTCGGCCGCCACCGCCATGATATTCGTCTCGGCGGTGACGGTGGGCACGATGATATTAAACGACCTGGAGATGCCCTACATCGTCCGGAAGATCGGGAAGGGAAGAGACCTGCCCTCTCTGATCCTCAACCTAAAGAGGCTGAACATACTCCTGGTCCTGGCTCTAGGTTACCTCTACTCCCTTCTCGTCGGATTTCCAGCCCTCGTAGACATCGGCCTCCTCTCCTTCCTCGCTGCCTGCCAGCTCGCCCCGGCGGCCCTCGGCGGCCTCTACTGGAAGAAGGGGTGCAGGCTGGGAGCGGTGGCGGGCCTGGTGGCGGGCTTCCTCATCTGGGTTTACTCCGCCCTCCTTCCGACCCTCGTCGATGCCGGATGGGTATCGAGAGGTCTGATCGATAGTGGCCCCTTCGGAATCGCTCTTCTTCGGCCCACCGCTCTCTTCGGCCTAGAGCTCGACGTCTGGACTCATGCCTTCTTCTGGTCGATCTTGGCCAACTTCACCCTATATGTCCTCTTCTCCCTGATCCACGAGCCCACCGATGAGGAGAAGGCCCTCGCCGAGGGCTTCGTCGAGATCTACAAGGCCCCTCGACAGATCGAGCCCAGCCCGGTCCTCCCCTTCGGAGAGAGCGTGGTGATAAGGGTGGGGACGGTGGACGAGCTGGAGGGGACGGTGGCGAGGTACATCGGTGCGGAGAGGGCGAAGAACGTCGTCGAGATGAACCTAGCCGACCTGAAGACGACGAGGGAGGGGATCGATGCGAGGCAGTTCTTCGAGCTGAGGGACAGGCTGGAGAAGACCCTGACCGGCTCGCTCGGTCCCTCGGCCACCAGGATGATCGTCGAAGAGGAGGTGGGGGTAAAGCCGGTCGTCGAGGTGATCAAGGAGACGAGGCCGGTCTACACCCTCGATCAGGGAAAGGTCTACATAATCCCGGAGAAGGCCTACGAGGTCTTCACCGACCAGATTACCCACGGGGTGGAGGGGCTCTGCATAACCTCGGAGGATCCCGAAACGATCAGGTTGAGGTGGCACTTCACCGAGACCCCCATCGTCAGGCTCAGCCACGAGAAGGGGCGGGGCGAGAGGTACATCGCCCCCACCAACCTGCCCCTGCTCTTCATAACCATAAAGTCCTTCGTTGAGAGCAGCAAAAACAGCATCATCCTCCTGGACAGCCTTGAGGAGCTGATAGAGGAGAACGCGGCCGCGGTTCCAGAGTCGGAGATCCTCGACTTCGTCCATGCCCTCGAGAACCTCTCCGGGAAGGGCCGAACGAGGCTAGTTATCCGGGTGAGCCCCGAGTTCGTCAACAGAAAGCTGAAGGCCGAGATCAACGAGGTCGAGCAGCTGATCTTCCTCCTGGGGCCCCTCTCAGCCTATCTCTTCAAGGTCTTCGCCGACTCTTTCTTGAAGAGGCTCGACGAGCCGGCCAGGGCGGCAGTTCAAAGGGAGCTCGATGAGATTATGGCGACCGCGAAGATCTTCTCGGAGATGAGAACGCCCGATGAGAGCGGCGCCTGCGATCCGGAGATGGGCGAGATCGAGAGGGGGGCCTTGAAGATCGACCCGAGCTCGAGATTGAGCCGCTGGGATTTCTTCGCCGCCTTGAGACGCCTCTCCAAGGCGATCAGGGAGTTTGATCCTAGCTTCGAGCTCTTCAGCGCTGCAAAGCCCTTGATGGCCAAATACGGCCTGAACCCCGTCGAGCTGCGGCTCGCTCCCGGGACGACCTACGTCATCGAGGAGGAGAAGCCGCTGAAGAGCCTCGCGGCCTTCAGCGACCTCGTCGACCTCGGCCTGGAGGGGCTCTGCATAAGCAGGTACCATCCCGGGAAGCTGATGGATAGGTACGGCCTCTCCCCGGAGAGGGTGATCTGGCTCACTCAGTCTGCAGGGATCGAGCCGGAGTATCGGCACGTGGACCCCACCAACTTTCCCAGGCTCTCCGGCATGATCTCCGACTTCCTCTCCAAAGCCGACGAGCCCCTGATCCTGCTGGAGGGTCTGGGCTATCTCATCACCCAGAGCAACTACGAATCGGTTCTGAGGTTCGTCCAGTCTCAGAGGGACGAGGTCGCCCTGAAGAAGGGGATCTTGATAATTCACATCGATCCTCTCGCCCTCGACACCAAGGAGCGGCACCGGCTGGAGAGCGAGATGGAGCTTCTCGAGGTCGGAGACGGAAAATGATGAAATACCTTTGTAATAGGTGATTATCCGTGGTGCAAGTGGAGATCATAATTTTGGGATTGCTGCTGATGCTGGCGATCTACCTATCTTTCAGCCTGGTTATGAGGTCGGTCAAGTTCCTGGCCGTGAACACCCTATTCGGCCTGGTCATACTTTATCTGGCCAACGTCCTCGGCGGCCTCGGCATCCCCTACAGCCTGCCGGTGCTTCTCATCTGCGCCATCCTGGGGGCTCCGGGGGCGATCGCGGTGATCATACTGAACCTCTTTGGCATCGCGTTCTGAAGCCCTGAAGGGCCCGCCTTGAGCTTCGGTCGCAATAAAACTAAGGCCAAGTGGCCGTTTTTCCTCTGAAGAGCCGTTCCGGCCAGCCGGTGGCCGGACGAGCCTCGATCCCGCAATCTCGAGCGATCCCCGGTTTCCCGACCACCTCTTCTCGAAGTCCAGCTCTATCCTGCCCCGCATATCGGGGCCGGCCAGGACGAAGGTCTCCAGCTCGCCGGACTCGTCCAGGGGGCTGATCCGGCCCCGGAAGCAGTCCCGGAGGAAGTCGTCCAGGTTGCTTCGATCCAGAACTCCCCCCAGCCAGTCCTCGCCGAGACGGCCCGTCTTCAGCCTCCCGATCAGGACCTCAAAGCCCTCCTCGATCATCTTTGCCAGGATCTCTGCTGGGTCTCTGTGCCAGAGGGGCAGAAGCAGCTGGAGGTCGAGCTTCTCGCAGATCTTCACCAGGCGGTTACGCCGGTGGTTTGAGGCTGTAGCTCCGGCAGAGAGGCCGTCGACTTCGAGGTCCGCGAGAGCTTCGACGAGGGGCGATATCTCGTCGTCCCCTTCGGCGCAGAGCTCCATAAGAGGGACGCCCAAGGATCGGGCCGAGGTCCTGGTGAGGCCGGGATCGTGGATGCCGACGATCCGCGAGCCTCTGGCTGCGACCAGATATTCGATCTCAAGCCCCGCCTCCCGCAACAGATGGGAACAATAGACCGAGCTGGCGTCACCGGAGAAGAGGACTGCGACCTTCATACTCGATAACCTCCCTTCAGGCCGCGGCGATCAGGTCAATCTTCGATGCAGCTCTTGGAGCTGATCTGGCCGGATCGATGAAAGTAGTGGACGACGAAGGCCGCGAGGAGGACCGCCATGATCCCGGTGAGGAAGATACCGTCGAAGACCCCTGCTCCGCCGATGGAGAGGACCAGGGTCTGTGCGCTCAGGTCCGTCGATCCTGTTCCGATCATGGGGGGGGCGAGCTCTGCCAGAACTCCAGGGGTGAGGAGGTTGAAGATGTCGGCCCCCAGGAGGGTCCCCATCGTCCCGCTGATGTAGGCGAGGGCGGGGGCGGCCTGAAGCCTCCTCGCCAGGGTGAGGCCAGAGGCGGCGGCGAGGGTGGGGGCTACGTAGACGGGAAGGAGGATTCCCTCATTTGCCACCGGCATCGCCATCATGTAGGTTATCGAAGCCACGATCAGCGTTCCCAGGACCGCCCTCCTCGTCGAGACGTGGCACTTGAAGAGGATGGCCAGGGAGACGAAGATGGGGATTATGCACCCGCCGAGGTTAACCATCAGGGCGACGGGATGGAAGCTCGCCGGAAAGGAGATCTCCATCACCGGCGAGAAGAGCGCGGCCGCCTCCAGAAAGATCGGAGGGTAAGAGGTGATCGGCCCGGCGTGGAGGGGGATGTTCACGCTGCTGCCCGCAAAGCTTCCGAAGACCATCAGGAGGGCGTGCCAGTGGCTGAACCCCACCTGGAAGAAGGCCTCTGTGCTGAGCCTCAAGAAGAGGTAGATGAGGATCAGGGGAGCGGCCAGGGCCAGCAGCAGGAGGGCAAGGGAGATGGGGATGGCGAGCCATTCGAACAAATTCAACACCCGGAAGGTAATTTGCTCGGGCTGTTAATATAGTCTTCCAGATGGCCGTCCGAGAGCCGCTGTGTAGTCCCGAATGTTTTGACTTATCGAAGTTTGCAGGCCATTTGAGGCCAAGGGCAGTGATTTCTGCGTCTGCGGGTCCAATTGGTGAAAATCAGCAAGCAGCACCATTTTGAAATAGGCTCATTCTCAGAGCAGCTATTCTCTGCGTCGAATGCGGGACCTCGGATCTTTTTCGCTAGGGCCTACCTCCACTCCGGCGGGAAGGCGACGAAAACGACCCCGTTCCTCTCGCACTCCTGGTTGAAGATCTCCACAGTTTCTCTCGCTGGAAGGCCCTCCGCCTCCAGCTCTGCGACCCACTCACGGGTCACGTTCTGAAACGCCGCCTGCCAGCGCGCTTCCTCCTCGGGCGACAGGGCGGCGAAGACGACCCCGCTCTCCTTCAGCTCGGCCACGATCTCGTCGTAGGTCTCTTCCGTCATCCCTCCCGTGGTCCAGTAGGGGTTTTGGCAGACCTCCTCGATGATCGGCTTGAGGTCATGGGGGATATTTTCCCAGGCGTCGAGGTTCATGAAGACCCCTTCGCCGACGCAGCCGAAGGTGACCAGGGTGCAGTGGTCGGCGACCTCGTTTAGGCCGAAGGACGAGAGCATCGGGGGACAGGTGACGATCCCGTCTATGCTCCCGTTCTCCATCGCCTCCCGGACGGAGTCGAGGGGCATGAAGACCGGCTCAGCCCCGATCGCCTCGATGCACCTCGTCTGCATGCCGCCGGGGCTTCTTATCCGCAGACCCGAAACGTCTTCGATCGTATCGATCGGCTCTTTCGTCCAGAGGTGGGAGTTGATGCAGGGGTTCACCTCCAGAACCTTCACGCCGGCGAACTCGTCCCGGAGGGCCCGGCCGTATACGGCAGCTCCGATCTCTGTTGCGGTCTCCTTGTCCTCGATCTCGGCCGGGAGGCTGAGGACGTCCGAGAGTGGGAAACGGCCCGGAGTCCAGGTGAGGGTGGCGTAGCCCATATCAGACCTGCCGTCGGCGACGATCTCGTAGTGCTCGGACCCCGGCCCGAGGGCCTCGCCGTCGAAGAGGACGCAGGCGATTTTTCCGCTGCTTCTCTCTTCGAGGGCGTCGAGCATGGGGATCCATACGGTCTGGACCTCCAGGCTCTCGTGAGGATGCCAGGTGCTGAAGTTGATCTTCATCGTATCCACCGACGACGAAGGGTCCGAGGTGGTCGCGGCGCCGATCCCGCTCGCGAAAAATAGGCCTGCCAAGAGGATCGATAGAGGAATTATGAAAGCGCATCTTATCGTCATTTTATATCGGGCTCCCGAACGGTCTTCTTAAGCTTGAGCTTGTTTGTCTCGCCTTATCGCCTTCTGGGGTTTAGAATTTATCCGCTCTCAACCGCTGCTGGAGTCAGCGATCTAGCCCGTTTCCACGTCGGACCCCCCCGAAACACTCCGAGAGCCGGTTCCTCAAGAGGTCGGCGGAAAAGGATAAAACAGGTCTCGACCTTGAGGCTCGAAGAAAGGCAGGATCGAGGCCGGTGAACTCTTATGAAGCTCGAAGAACTGATCGCCGCGGCCCGCGGTGAGGTGGAGGTCGACCTCCTTATAGAGGGAGCAGACGTCGTGAACACCCTCTCCGGCGAGCGGCGCCGTTCGGACGTGGCGATCTATGACGGCACCGTGGTGGGGTTCGACTGCGAAAGCGCGAAAAAGGTCGTGGACCTCTCGGGGATGGTATTGGCGCCTGGGTTCATAGACGGCCACGTCCACCTCGAGTCCGCCATGGTGACCGTCCCCGAGTACGCGAGGGCCGTCGTCCCTCGGGGAACGACGGCGGTGGTGGCCGACCCCCACGAGATCGCCAACGTCCAGGGGGCCGAGGGGATAAGGTACATCCTCGACTCCTCGCGGCTTTCGCCTTTATCCGTCTTCGTGATGCTCCCCTCCTGCGTTCCTGCTACGCATCTTGAGACCTCGGGAGCTCGTCTCGACGCCGAGGCCCTCTCGAAGCTGATCGACGAAGAGGGCGTTTTGGGGATAGCCGAGGTGATGAACTATCCGGGGGTCATCTTCCGCGACCCGCAGGTTCTGGCCAAGATCAGGCTTGCAGGCAAGAAAAAGGTCGACGGCCACAGGCCGAGGATCGACGGCCACTGTCCGCTTCTATCGGGAAGGGACCTCGCAGCCTACGTCGCCGCCGGGATCGGCTCGGATCACGAGTGCACATCTTCCGAAGAGGCGAAAGAGAAGCTCCGGCTCGGGATGAGGATCATGATCCGGGAGGGTACGGCAGCCAAAAACCTCGACGACCTCCTCCCCCTGGTGGACGAGGTCAACTCCAGGCGTTTTCTCTTCGTCTCCGACGACCGCCACCCCTCCGATATCCTCCGGGAGGGGCACATCGACTCCATGGTGAGAAGGGCCGTCCGGGCGGGGCTCGATCCCATCGTCGCGATTCAGATCGCAAGCCTCAACGCCGCCGAGTACTTCGGCCTTCGCGACTTAGGGGCGATCGCTCCGGGCCGCAGGGCCGACATCCTCGTTTTAGAGGACCTCGAAGGTCTTGCGGTCCAGAAGGTCCTGAAGGACGGTGCCGTGGTTGCAGAGGGCGGCTGCCTGATCGCACCTCTCGGAAAGGCTCCAAGACCTGTATCGGAATCGATGCGAGTTGGCAGGATCGGTCCCGGATCGTTCGACATAAAGGCAGAGGGGAACCTGGCGAGGGTGATAGGGGTGATTCAAAACCAGATCATAACGAGATCGCTTTTGACCCGGCCGAAGGTCGACGACGAAAAAGTCGTCGCCGACGTCGAAAGGGACCTCCTGAAGATGGCCGTCGTCGAGAGGCACAGGGGAACGGGGAACGTCGGCCTGGGCCTGGTTTCGGGATTCGGCCTGGAAAGGGGGGCGATCGCGACCTCCGTCGCCCACGACTCTCACAACATCGCCGCCGTGGGGATCGATTCCGAGGAGATCTTCCGGGCGGTCTCTGCGGTCCGGGATATGGGGGGCGGCCTCGTCGTCGTGGACGATGGAAAGGTCACCGCGTCCCTCCCTCTCCCGATCGCGGGCCTTCTCTCAGACCGATCGATGGAGGAGGTCTCAGAGTTGATCGAGGAGGTGGTGGGGGCAGCAAGAGACCTCGGCTCGGCCCTGGAAGACCCCTTCATGACCCTCTCCTTCCTCTGCCTGCCCGTCATACCGGAGCTGAAGCTGACCGACAGGGGGCTCGTGGACGTGAACAAGTTCGACTTTGTGCCGCTCTTCGTGGACGAGGATGAGGAGGGTGAGGCCTGAAGCATCAAAAGGCGAGGAGGATGAATCTCAAAAAGAGATCACTCGACTCCAGCCCCGATGGGATCTGGTTTCGCAGGAACCGAAAGAACATGTACAGCATCGCCGCCCTTTTGCCCCTAGTCGAGGGCGCGGGCCTCGCCAACGGGCCGAAGGAAGGGATCATGCTCTACAGCTTCGCCACCGCCCAAGCCGAGGAGATCCGCCGGGAGGTCGAAAGCTCCAAGGTCGATGCGGTCTACGTCGCCGGAGGCCCCCACCCCTCGGCAAGGCCGGAGGAGGCGCTCCAGCATTTCGACTACGTCGTCATCGGGGAGGGGGAGGAGACCCTCCCGGAGCTGATCGGCGTCATCAGGAGCGGCGGCGACCCTGAGATGGTCCGGGGCATCGCCTACATGCGAGATGGGACTGCGCGCATAACGCCAGCGCGAGAGCATGTTGACCTGGACGAATACCCACCTTTTCGGCCTCCGATATTCTCGCCCCTCGAGATCAGCCGCGGCTGTCCCTGGGGGTGCGCGTACTGTCAGACCCCCCGCCTCTTCGGAAGGAATATGCGCCACCGATCGATCTCGACCATTCTGAAGTACGCCCGATGCTACTCGGATCTGCGGTTCACATCGCCCAACTCCCTCGCCTACGGCTCAGACGGCATCCATCCGAGAATGGATAAGGTCGAGCGGCTCCTGAAGTCGTTATCCGAGCTCGATAAGCCGATCTACTTCGGGACCTTCCCCTCGGAAGTGAGGCCCGACTTCGTCTCCGAGGAGGCCCTCGATCTCGTGGTCAGGTACTGCAAGAACCGATACCTCAGCATCGGCGGCCAGTCGGGAAGCGACCGGATTTTGAAGATGATCGGAAGAGGCCATGACGTGGAGACGGTGAGACGGGCCTGCGAAATCTGCCTCAACCGGGGTATCGTCCCCAACCTCGATCTGATCGTGGGCCTCCCGGAAGAGACGCCGGAAGATCAGAGGATGACCCTGGACCTGGCCCGGGAGGTCGTGGGGGGAGGCGGACGGATCAGGGCCCACCACTTCATTCCCCTGCCGGGAACGCCCCTCGAAGATGCAGCCCCAGCGCCGCTCTCGGATGAGGTGGCAAAAGAGATGGGAAAGCTCGCCCTGAGGGGGAAGGCGACGGGAACGTGGGCTCAGAGGTAGAAGCGCCTGAAAGGGAGCTTGTAGTCGTCCTGAAGCTCGTACTTCACCACAATCCTCTTCTCGTCCACGGTGATCTCCCTCACCGACTGGGAGAACATATACCAGGCGTACCCCCGGTCCGGCACCCTCAGCTTGTCGGGGAGGCTCGACGAAAACTCCGTCTGGTTCAGGATGTAAGAGCGGAGCAGCTCGCTACCCGAGGCGAAGAGGAAGGGAAAGCCGACCCGTTCCACCTCCTCCGCCATGCAGGGGTCGGTCAGCCTCAGACGCTGCTTCAGATACTCTCGGTAATCCTCTTCTGTGATTACAAGCTCTTTCAATTCGCTCAACGCGACTCACCGGCATCGGGTACTGCGAGCTGTGAGATAAAAATTGCGGGGCAGGCCGTTTGGAAGCTGCTCTACTTTACTCTATAGATACTTCCAGGTCCAGCCCCGAGAGGGCTGCTGCCACGTCCTCGGCCATGGTGGCCCTCGTCTCAGGGTCGAGCTCCTTTGAGAGGACGACCCTGACCCGTTTCCCCTCTACCTCGATCAGGTCTACCCTCTTTGCCGCCACGATGTTCAGCCCCTTGGCCGGATCGAGGACGCCGGTCATCATCCTCCTCACGAAGTCCTCGTCCACGGCCCTCTTCCCCTTTTTCGCCTCGTACTTCATTATCGCCGCCTTCAGGCCGGAGGTGGCGAGCTTTGCGCAGTGGACCTTCTGCTTTGGAAGCCCACCCAGCTCCTCCACCACGTCCTTGAAGTGAACGTTCTTCGCCTCCTCCAGGGTCTTGCCCTTGGCCAGCTCTGTGGTGACGCTGGTGCTGGCGATGTTGGCGGCGCATCCGAAGCTCTCGAACTTGATGTCATCGATCACCTCGGTATCGGGGTTGACCTTCATGTAGAGCTGGACCATATCGCCGCAGGCGGCGCTCCCCACCTTCGTCGTCACGTCCGCATCCTCGATCCTTCCCGGGTTTCTCGGGTTTCTGAAGTGGTCCAGGACCTTTTCGGTATATCCAAGGTTGCTCATGATCAGGCCTCAACTCTTCCTTCTGCCTTCGGCCTCGCTGGATGAACGGGATCGACGGGACAGGCCGCGATCTTCTCGACGAGCTTTGCCAGGACCTCTTTCCTCATCCCGCCTACGAACTTGATCGACCCCACCACCAGGTGGCCGCCGCCGTTGACGCCGCCGGCCTTGATCTCCTCCCGGAGCTCTCGAACCATCTTCGGTATGTTCATCCGGACGCCCCGGCTCCTGAGGACGGCGAAGTCGGGGCCGTAGCCGATGGTCACCACCGGCCTTCCATCGTACTTCTTGCAGAGGCGGTCGTGGACCTCGCCCGAGGTCTTCCCCGGCGGCGGGAAGGTGAACTTGTGGGCGTAGTTCTCGACGTCGAGGACGTTCATGACCGCGCCGTTGGGGAGGGTCTGGGTCTTGACGTGGGCGAAGGAGGCCCGGAGCTGCTCCTCGATCGCCTCGTTCGCCTGCTCGCAGAGGAGCTGGACGATCTTCCTGTGCCGATCGAGCCTTCCCAGGCAGAGAATGTCGTTGACCAGCCCCCTTCCGTCGTTGAACCGCAGCCAAAATGCCTCGTAGTCCAGGGCCAGGGCGATCTTCTTCAGCTCATCGATCCCGAACCGGTCCTCGACCAGGCGGATGTACCTCTCGGCCTCGGGAGCCTCGCTCCGATCGCCGACGGCCGAGACCGCCGGAAAGTGCTTGATCTTCTCCTCCACCTCGGGGTTGATCATCCTCGCGATCTCTGTTGCGATCATTCCGGTGGTGATCCCGAAGTCGCCTCCCTGGTGAGCGGGGTTTACGTGAGTGATGAGGAACTCGTCGACGGCCTCGTCGGGGTGGTGGTGGTCGACGACGAGCATCTCCAGGCCGTAGATCTGAGCCTGTCTCATGGCCGGGACGTCCTCCTCGGTGGAGCCGTTGTCCATCAGGACGATCAGCGGCATCTTCTGGTCGTGGCGGGACTGGTCCTCCAGGGCGTAGGTGAGGTCTTTCGTCACGTCCTCCAGCTCGTAGAAGGGGGCCTTCGAGGGCGCTCGCCGATAGTTGTAGTACTCGGTGTCGGATCCGCCCACCTCCCGGATCAGGGGGAGGATCGCGGTCTCGATCGCCACCGCCGCGCTCATACCGTCGGCGTCGGCGTGATGCCTCACCACGATCGGCTTCGACTTCAGGATCGCTCTCCGGATCTCTTTGGCGACCTCCCTCATCTTGGGCTGGAGCCTGGCGATGATCTCGCTCTCCACCAGGAGGGGCGGATCGCTCGGCTCCGACCTCTCGTCGATCGCCCTCTCGATCCTCTCCTTGACCACGGAGGCCTCACCGCCCCAGAGCTGTTTTATCGACCTCGCCTCGATCTGGATCTGGCCGTTCCTCACAGAGACGTCGCCGATGGCCCTCACGATCATCTCGGTGTCGATCTCGGGGTAGGCCCGTACCCCCGCCCGCTCGAAGGCTGCGCAGAAGACGAGGCCGCTCTCGTCCGCGATGGTGAAGATGGTGGGACCGCCGGTCTGCTTCACCTGGATCACCTCCCCCTCGACGGAGATCATCTTTCCGACGCAGCCTTGGAGCTGGTCGACTCTGGTCACGGGGAGATCCTTTCTCACCTCCAGGGTGTGGTGCTCGCCCACCTCGACGGGCTCGAGCTCGATGTTGCCGTTGGGGGCGACGTTTCTCACCCGGACGTAGATCTCCTCGCCGACCTCGGGGGTTCGCTTCAAAAACTTGTTGTGGGCAAGTCCCCGGACGTGATCGTTCAAGTCCACGAAGGCCCCGAAGTTGGCGATCCCCGATACCTTACCCTGGTAGGTATCTCCGATCACCAGGTCGTCGGTCTCGCAGGCCTTATCGAGGACGTGGACGACGGGCTTTTTTGCGCAGCTCGGACAGAGCTCGCTTCTGGTGGTGAGCTTGGCGCCGCAGATGGCGCAGAGGTAATCCCGGCCCAGGCCGCCGCACTCCGCGCAGGTCTCGGTGATGGGGATCTTCCCCTCGCCCTTGCAGACGGGACATTTCGTCGCCCCCTTGCTCACCAGGTCGTCGATCTCGCTGGCAGAGGCCTCGCCCAGGCTGACGGACTCGATCTTGCCGGTCCCCTTGCAGTTGGGACAGGTCCTCTCACCGGTCGTCAAATAGCCCTTGCCCCCGCATTTCTCGCACAGGTTCATCCTTGAGTTGAAGGCCGCCAAGGGATTTATCGGTTTTGGAGGGGACAAGAGGATAAATAGCATCTCGAACCTCTCCCGGCCATGCGAGTTGCTGTCTTGCGGCTCGGCCATCGGCCAGAGCGGGACAAGAGGATCACCACCCACGTGGGCCTGGTGGCCCGGGCCTTCGGGGCCGAGGAGATGCTTCTGGCCGGAAGGGACGAGAAGCTGGTGGCGGGCATCGAGGACGTCGCCGAGAGGTGGGGTGGCGACTTCCGGGTGAAGCAGGTCTCGAGCTGGAGGGCTGAGACGAGGCGGTGGAAGGATGACGGCGGCAGAATCGTCCACCTGACGATGTACGGGACGCCCCTCTCGAAGTCGATCGACGAGATCCGCAGATCCGGGGATCTGATGGTGGTGGTGGGGGCGGAGAAGGTCCCCCCCGAGATCTACGAGATCGCCGATTGGAACGTCGGGGTCGGAAACCAGCCCCATTCGGAGGTGGCGGCCCTCGCCGTCTTCCTCGACAGGCTCTGGGAAGGCGAGGTGCTGGAGAGGGGTTTCCGAGGAAAGATCGAGGTGGTCCCCAGTTCCCGGTTCAAGACCGTCATCGAACGACGGGGTGAGGATGAGGGCTGATCGAGTCCTGGTCGTCGGCCAGAGCGTCCGTCACATAGCCTGCTCTGCGGCCCGGGCCGGGCTCGTCGTCTTCGCCGCTGACTGCTACGGAGATCTCGACCTGGTGGAGTCGGTCTTCCAATCTCTTCTCCTCGACTGCGATCTCTCGGCCCCGGGCGCTCTCGCGCTCTCGGCGGAGAGGATGATCAGAGAGGTCCTCCACCGCTACACCGTCGACTATCTGGTCCTGGGGCCGGGGGTCGAGGAGATGAGGGTTGAGGGGGTTAGAGTCCTGAACAACCCGCCGGATAAGATCTCGCTGGTCTCCGATAAGCTCGAGCTGGCGCGCTGGCTCGAAGCCGAGGGCTTCGCCTCGGTTCCCGCCTGGCCCCTGGGCG
This sequence comes from Methanocrinis sp., assembly GCF_049974945.1. Classification (NCBI taxonomy): domain Archaea; kingdom Methanobacteriati; phylum Methanobacteriota; class Methanomicrobia; order Methanotrichales; family Methanotrichaceae; genus Methanocrinis; species Methanocrinis sp. The sequence goes on from NZ_JBNGCU010000008.1 coordinate 28,992, forward strand.
AGGAGATGGAGGGGGTCGAGTTTCCGCTGATGGTCAAGCCTCGGAGGGGGGCGGGGGGGGTTGATAACAGGCTCGTCTCGGGCGGCGACGATCTCGCAGAGCTAAAGGGCGAGTTGATCGTCCAGGAGATGGTGGTGGGGATTCCCTCCAGCGTCTCGGTGATCGCCGACGGCGAGAGGGCTGTGGCGATCTCTGCCAACGAGCAGCTCATCGGGACTCCTTGGCTTGGAGGAAGCGGCTTTCGGTACTGCGGTAACATATCGCCCCTGGTGGCCAGGGACGACTCCGCGCTCTCCGAGATGATGAAGACCGCCGAGGAGATCGCCGTCGGGCTGAACCTCGTCGGATCCAACGGGATCGACTTTATCCTAACAGAATCGGGCCCCCTCGTCCTGGAGGTGAACCCGCGGTTTCAGGGAAGCCTCGACTCTGTGGAGATCTCATCGGGGATGAACCTCTTTCGAGCTCACCAGCTCTCTTTCGATGGACGCCTCCCGAGAAGGCCGAAGCCTCGCGGCTTTGGGGGGAGGGCGATCCTATTTGCAAAAGACGACCTAAAAATAGATGTGGACCTCAGGATCGCAACGAAGAAGGTTGCCGACGTCCCCAGGCCGGGTTCGTTCGCGAAGAAGGGCGAACCTGTAGCCTCGATCAAAAGCTTCGGAAAAGAAAGAGTGGGGGCCCTAGAGCTTCTCCGGCGTAGAAGCTCATTGATCTATGAGGCCCTTCGATGGCCCGCTGAGGCTCACCAGGACATGACCCGATAGAGCCAATGGGAGATCATGGTGATGAACTTCTCAAATCCGCTCCCCTTCTCCAGCTTCTCTCGATCCTTTTCGTCGTACTTCTTATCCTTCATCCAAGACATGATTTTTGGGTTGTCGATCTGGAGATATAATGATATCGGTCTCAATGATGTCGGCTCGCCTGAGTTCACAAGACCTCACCATGCCGAGATCATCTGGGAGGTTTAAGATGGTCGATTTAAGGATGGTCGGCGGCACCACTTCAGCGATAGCTTGACCAGTTTTGGCAAGGCGGTGACGAGACCATCGCGGCATCCTCGAAGAAAAGCTCGTTATCGAGGCCAATCCCGGCGGCAGGTGGAGGTCGCCCCGCAAGAAAAACCAAAATCTTTATGAGACATAAGAGTGGCTAAAAACCAAGTGATAAATATGGACATTGTAACCACTATCGCATACCTTCAGGCTCTGGTCGTGCTGGCGCTCTTCTTCGGAATTCTGGCGGCGGGGTTCAAGGTCTGGCGCTGGAACTACGCCTGACCCACCCAGAAGAGCTGCTAATAAACCCTTTACCCTTTTTGGCACCGCCGTCCACAGAACCCAGTCCTGGCCTTATCAGCTCTTGCCTCACCTTCCAGACCCTATAACTATCACCTTGTTCCCCCGGAGATCGAGGTTTGAGCCTTGACCTGAGCTTATCCGGACCGATGCTGTGCTGAACTTGTAGCCGCTGGCCTCTGCAGTTATCGAGTGCCATCCCGGGCTCAAGGAGACCCAAAAGCCGCCGTCCTCATCGGTCTCGACGGAGAAGAGGCCGTCGATCCGAACCCGCGCTCCGGGTATGGCCGAACCGCTCTTGTCCGTGATCCTTCCCGTCAGCCATCCATACTCGTCCTGATCAAAGGTCGAGGAGGAGGTCTGACCAGCGGGGTATCCCACCACCGTCCCCGCCGCCGAGACGGTCCCGGTCCAGACCCGGCCCGTAGACGAGGTGAAGGCGAACCCCTCGAGCTCTGCGGTCACTGAGTAGGTCCCTGAGGGCAGATCCATGCCGTAGTAGCCGAGGGCGTTGGTTATGGTGCTGAAGACGCCGCCCTCCGCGCCGGAGATCCTGACCCTGGCCCCGGAGATGCCGCTCCCATAATAATCGACCACTCTGCCCACCAGACCGTAGGTGGTCGGATATCCGGCGGAGCTCACCACCAAATCCACGCCGTTGCTCAAGCCGCTCGCGTTGAACTGATAATAATGGGACTGTAGTGTCTCAGCATATCGGTCAAGCCTGTACCATCCCGGGCTCACGAAGTCCGAGTAGATGACCCTGCTCCCCCTGTCGTAAAGGACGAAGGGGCCCCAGTTGGCGACGTAGAGCCAGAGGGAGTAGGGCGTGCCGAGGCCGACCTGTCCACTGGTGACCAGCATGCCCTCCGACTGCAGATAGAGCTGGTTTGCGCTCAGCACCTCGTCCCCGACCGAGAGGTCCCGATCCGGAGCGAAGGGGTCGGCGGAGACCAGCTGAGGCGAGTCGTAGCTCGCGGGAGAGTAGGGGTCCCAGCTGGCTCTTGGGGGAACGTACCCCGACTCCGAGCCCGGGCCGTAGGGGTCCCACTCGGGCCTATCGGCGGCGAAGGGGTTGGGCAGGTACTCCTGCTCGGCCCCGTCGTCGGCACCCAAAACAACCGGACAGAGGGCTGCGATGAGGACAAATCCAGATAATATACAAACTGTTGATCGGCTAATCAATCTCAAAGCTTCAACCTCCCCAGAGGAAAAACGGCCGCCAGCGACTTAAAGATTTCGGAGGGTGAAAGCCGCACCAAAAGCTCGGATCTCGGCATTCATCGCGACCTTTTCGCCCCTTCGCCAAAAAGTTTAAGTAAATTCAATATCAACCGAAAAGACTGAAGTTTCAGAATTATTCGAATGAATGAAAAGAAGGGCGGAGATCGAGAGAACAAGACAGGATGAGCACTCTGAGCACTCGATCGAGGACGACTCAGCGGGCATTAAAAAGATCATCCATCCATGAAAACGCTTAACTCAGAGCAGGTTTATCTGAGAATGCCGCAGATCGAAGCCTGTAAAAGGAGGCCGGTTCTGCGAGACCGACTGCTGAAGAGAGTTGGAATGTAGTAGAGAACTTATATATAGAACTGACAGATGGCCATTATATTAAAATCAATCTTAGGTTGGAGGAGAGTCATGAATTACCTTAGGTCTGGAGGACTGCTTTGCCTGCTCCTGGTCGCATCGGCGGCAGTTCTGCCAATGGGGGCGTTGGCACAAGATGCTCCATACGACCCGGGCCCCGGGGGGGTCCCGGACGGCGCCGACGTCGGAGAGACTGCGGCCGGTGAAGGGGGCGCCCCGCCGGATACGCTCGATGAGGATACAGTCGATGAAGGCGCGACCTCGGCGGAGATGGA
>NZ_JBNGCU010000009.1:0-31425 GCF_049974945.1 Methanocrinis sp.
AGCCGATGGTATAGGCCTGAAGGCCGTCAGACCCCATCGTGTACTGGTAAGGGCTACCAGAGCCGATGGTGTATGATGGATTTGCTGAACTGCAAATGGTATATGCCATTGCCGGCGATAACATGGTGGTCGCCACCAGGAGCGCCGCTGAAACCGCCAAAAATCCTTTGATCATGTAATCCTTCCTCCGATACCTCTCTAAACATATTCACATACTGAGCTTAAATATTCTCCCCTCTGACAGAACCGCCCTGCTGACCGGCTCCCAAAGTACTGACTATTCTTCACATATATAGACTTTCGTGGCCGTATTATCAGAGAAACGCCTCCGTTGACTTCTATTTTGAACTTGAAAAGAAGATTATATAAATAATTCGGGATGACATCAAGGGAACTATACAGGCAGCCCGTCTCAGAGATCCCGACCGGCCGGGCTTTCCAGAGTTTCAGGCCGGAGAGATGGGGCTTATGAACCCGGCTTCAGAGATATGGCCACGTCCCACCGGCTCCTGAACCCCGGCGTATAACCCCCCCCAAGATCACGCAACAACAACCCTCTGAAACCCTGATCCGAAGACCATCGGAGCAGCTCTTTCGCCTTCTCGGGATCGCCGATGACCCGCTCCTGGGCCAGGAAGACCTTGTCGCATAGGGGCTTTCCGGCCACACCCTTCAGGGTCCTGCCCAATAGCTGCCACCTTTCTGCGTAGGGTTTGTCGATCAGCTCCCTTCCGTTAAGATAGAGAAGGTCGGATGCAGCGAAAGATATGACGGCCGGATCTCGGGGCCTGCCTTTGAGGTTGATCCTTCCGACCATCTCCGACCGGGTCAGAATCCTGCCCCGCTGGACCAGGAGGAACTCCCCTTCCAAGACGAAGTTGCCCCTCGCCCTCATCAGCTCTTCTGCCAGATCTTGAAGATTCTGGGTGACGTTCCGAAGCCGGCTTGAGTAGATGATAACCTGGTCGTTGAACTTCTGCACCTGCAACCTCAGCCCGCCGTACCAGACGACGTAGGCCACAAGCCCAGCCCTCTCGATCGCCCCCCAGGGCGGCTCCTCCCGCCCAAAGGGCATCAGCTTGACGGGATTTGGGGGCGCCACCCCGACTTCGAATATCTCTCCTCTGAAGGCGTTGAGTGCCACCATCCCGAAGTCCGGCAGGCGGGCGTACGCCCTTTTTACGAGGGTCTCATCGGCACAGAAGGCCTTCCCTATGGCCGCCGACATCAGAGACGGACCAAGGCCGACCATCATCCTTCCCAGAACAGTCCTCGCGATGTACTTGGCCTCTAGGGAGGAGGCGTTAAGAAAAAGGCCCTTCAAGAGAGACTTTTTTCTCTGAAGAGACCCTGTGCCCTTTTGAGCCGAGATCTGGCGGAGGGCATCATAGACCTGCAAGGCATCCATCGCCGACGAGTTGAGGGTCTGTTGGGACCGGCTCTGGACCATCGCCTCAGCCAGGTCGCCCAGGTCGGTCCGTTTCGCCCCGGTCGATATGCTCTGACCTGAGAGACCTTCGAGAACCTCCCGGAGGGTTTCGGGCCCCACCCCCATCTCCCGCGACTCCCAGGGGGGCCAAGGCCTCCCCGAGAGAAGCCTGACGATGGGCCGGAGCATCTCGGGAGGAATGCTTTTGAGAAGGGAAGCCAACAATTCCGCCTTATCATCTCTCCGTTCCTCTCTGGAGACCGCCTCCAGAGCCTTTGCGATCTTTATGTAGGGGAGCATTGGATATTACCGCACAATCTTGACTTCCTTAAGCCCTCGGGTCATCTCCTGAAGCTGGTCGATGACGAAGTCCAGATCTTCGAGAAAGGTCTCGGTCCGCTCTGTGGTGACCGCCCCCGGCGCAGAGGCGGCGATGAGCCCCTCCTGCTCCAAAACCCGGAGCGAGTATCGGACCTTGTGGCTGGGTATCCCCGTCTCTTCAGCCAGCTTGAGGATGCCTATCGGCTCGTTCTCCATAACGTATTTTAGAATTACAAGGTGCCTTTTAAGCATCTCAAGCTCTCTTTTCACCTTCTCAGTCAGCATATTTTTCACATCCAATCTCAGCATCCATAACAATATTTATTAAGCAATCTCAATGCTTTATAATTCCATCGATCGGCATTGCGCATCTCACCATCCGCGGCTTAGGCGACCATCCCGAAGATACCATGTTGGAAGGGGTTTAAAACCCTCTGGCAGTAAAAGGCTTCATTATTTTCATCCGATGTCGTGCGCGTCAACAACCTCCTCCGAAGGTCGATATACATATGTTACACCATGTCATGACACAAGATCCACCCCCATCAATCGACAGTTATTTTGAATCAATAGGTTCATATACGAGAGGCTCTTTGCTAGTATTATAAAATCCTGGAAAGTTGGAGGTCATATGGTGGTGCCTCAAGGGGGCTTTCCAGCGAGAAGATCTGTGGTGATCTGAAGATGCCGCGAACCTTGAGTTCGGAGTTTGACCTGGCAGGGCTTATGCCCTGCGACGAAGAGCTGGTCATAGCCTTTGTGCCCACAAACCGCGAAATCTATAGGGTGCTCCAGGCTTGTCACCAGCTGAAAACCATTTACGTCCACCCCGATACCTTCAAGCAGATGCCCTGTGTTGGCCAGACTCTTCTTTACATGCAGAAGGTGAGGCTGGTGGTGGACGCGGGCGTCTCCAAAAGCTCGCCTCAACAGGAGGAGGAAGAGGCTCCTCAGAAGAGAGAGGTGACCTGCAACCAATCACAGATCTCCAGGCTGGTTATGGTCACCCGCTGACCGGACCATATTTCACAGCCCCGGAAGGTCTAACTTTTCATTCTGCAGATCGGACCTCTCAGAGATCGGTCCGGCTTCTCCTGAGGAAATCTATGCCGTGCTTGGAGACGACTCTGCCCTGTTTTTGGTCCTCCTTGCCCAGGATCTGGGGAGATGACACCCCGGTCACCACCAGCATCGTCCTGATGGCGTTGTCGAGGCCGGGATCGATCTGAGCACCCCAGATGATCCTGGCGTCTGGATTGATCCTCTCGTAGACCTCTTCCACCACCGTCTCGGCATCGGAGATCGACATGTTCGACCCGCCCACCACGTTGACCAGAGCCGAGGTCGCGCCCGAGATGTCCACGTCGAGGAGGGGACTTCTGAGGGCTTTGATCACCGAATCTTTGCTCTTCATCTCGCCCTCGGCCTCTCCGAGACCGATCATGGCGACCCCGCCGTTGGACATTATCGTCCTCACGTCGGCGAAGTCCAAATTTATGAGTCCGGGCCTTGTGATCAGCTCCGTTATCCCCTTGACCGAGCGCATCAGCACCTCGTCTGCCACCTTGAAGGCCGCCTGGAGGGGCAGATCGGGAACTACCTCCAGAAGCCGGTCGTTGGGCACCACGATGGCGGTATCCGAGACCTCCCGGAGCCGCTTCAGCCCAACGTCAGCGTTGGCCATTCTTATGGCCCCCTCGGCAGCGAAGGGCAGAGTAACCACAGAGATGGTGAGAGCGCCCATCTCCCTTGCCACCTCTGCCACGACCGGAGCGGCCCCCGTACCAGTCCCGCCGCCGAGGCCGCAGGTGATGAAGACCATATCCGCCCCCTCCAAGGAGGCCCTGATATCGTCGATGCTCTCCCTGGCCGCCTCCTCCCCGATGGATGGAAGGCTTCCCGCACCCAGGCCCCGGGTCGTGCGCCGCCCTATGAGGACGCGTCGGTCTGCGTTTATGTGGAGAAGGTGTTGAGCGTCGGTGTTCATGGCAAAGAGCTCTGCGCCCTCGACCCCCGTCTCGGCGAGCCGCTCGATGGTGTTGGACCCACCCCCCCCGCATCCGATTACCCTTATAACCGTCGTGAGCTGCTCCAGAACCGCGACTAGATCTTCGTCATTCTCCATTGCCCTCGACGTAGCCCTCTGGTCCTCGAAATCCTCGTCCTCCTCCACGACCCTTGAAGGAGCTCTCCGGCCCTCGAGCTCAGACCTGTTAAGAGCCTCATCTATAATCGACTTCACGACAATCACCTGGGCTTCTTCGTCCTTGAACCTAGCAGCTTATTGGTATATGGATTTTTTCATAGTGACCTTGTAAAAGCTCGAGAGAACTTCCGCTCCGAGGATCGCTTCGGCGTCCGGACCGCATCGGTACCATCTCCACCGTATCTTCAACCCGCCCATCAAACCCTCCTCCGGCTTTCATTAAGGGCGAAGACCATAGCACCGAACCCCAGGCTTATGGAGATCAGCTCTATTATGAAGCCGACGTAGGGCAGGAGGAAGAGGAGGCTCAAAATCAGATAGCCCAGGACGAAGGTGGGGACGTCCCCAGGGGTCTGGTTCAGGGCCGAGACGATCCATCTGCCCAGGCTGAAGGAGACGAAGAGGTTTGCGAGCAGGAGGGCGGCTACAACGAGCTCCAAGAGGACCAACCCCAGGGGCAGACCGACGATGGTAAAGATCGAGATGACGATCAGAACGATCGAAGCCACGATGAGACCGAGGCCGAGAAGGGCCCTGACCGGCGGAGATCGCCTGATCTCCTGATCGACGGCGAAAACGCCTCCCGGGAAGAGCCTCAGCATTATGAGGCCGACGATGAGGAACCCCAATATCATGAGGATGCTGAAGGTCGAGATGAAGGCCTCCGACCTCTCCTCAGCTTCGTCCTCCTTCCACTGCTGGAACCTCACTTCTCCCGCAGTCCCGTTATTCTGGAAGTTCCCGGCGTTGACCCATAGGGCACCCAAGACTTTTCCGGCGTTGTAGACGTCGCCGCCGGATATGGCGGCGTCTCTTCCTATCTCAGAGGTGGAGAGGATCCTGACCTGGCCGCCGGCCATCACCACGTTCCTCGCGACGTCGCCTCTGAGGTTGATGGTGCCGCCCGCGACTACTATCTTTCCGCCGACGTCGGAGTTGAGGTTGACATCGCCCCCGGCGACGATCAGGTCACCCTTTATCGGGGCGTCTACGTTCACCTTCCCCCCGAAGATGACTGCGCTATCTACCGGAGCGTTGACGTTCACAGCGTCGCCTCCGGCGAAGAGGTCGTCCTCCACCGGGGAGTCGATGGAGATTATGTCGCCGCCCCTGAACTCCAAAGCCTCCGCAGCCAAAGATAGGGCGAGGATCGATGTCAGAAGCAAAAGGTATAACCATCTCATCTTTATCACCTGGCGTAAGGGGGCATTTATGGGATAAGTATATTATGTTTCAAAAGTGCGCTCTTCCAGAATAGGGCCAGAGCTTGGGCACCCGGGCAGATAAAAAATTTTGATTGATCTCGGGATTGGTTCCGGCGAGAACCGTCAAGTTGTGAGCTCATAGGTCACCACGACCTGAGATCTGACCTCCACCATTCCGGGCTCCAAAGACGGGCCCGTCTCGGAGGTGTCGAAGGTGGGCATGAAGAGATCGAAGAGTTCCATCATGCCGAGACCAAAGGGATCGAGGCCACCAGGTTGCTGGTATGCTCGAGGATACGAAGGCTCGAAGATCTCCAGCCGCCCTCCGAGCACCAGGCCCGCGGCGGAGGCCAGATCCTCGGCGTTCTCCTCGGCGTCTTCGACGGCCATCTGCCGCGCCTCGGCGATCGCCTCGCTCTCATCCTCCAGCCTATAACCGGATATGACAGCCTCGGCACCCTCGGCCCCGGAGATGTCGATGCACCTCGCGATCAGGGCCCCCTCCTCGGCGTCGAACCTGATCGTGACCTGCTCTGTGACCCGGCCCACGGCCGAGCCTGTGACGGTCATGCAGGTGGAGTTGTTGCAGACTCTGCTCATGGTCTGAATCCTCTGGACGCTTCTGCCCCGGCCGGACTGAACGTCGTCTCGCTCAACGCCGGCCTCGATGAGAGCCTCTATCGTCCTGTTGAGGGCCTCGGCGCTCTCCAGCGATGCCACGGTGACGTTCTCGTCCTCAGCGGTCACGCCAAAGGTGACGAAGACCGTATCGGCCGGGACGAGGGCCCGGCCCTCGCCGACGACGGTGAGAGTGGGGACAGACGCCCCCGAAAGTGTCAAAAGTGATAGAAGACCTAATAGAAGACCTAATATCGCCATAGGCTTCATTCCATTCCCCCAAATTTGGTGATAGCAGAAGAGAGACTTAAAGTAAACGGTCGGAAGTAGCTTTGGAGATTCGCAAGGGCGAGCTATTGTAGAGCTCCTCATCAAAAGAGCACCGAGGAACCGCAGGATCTGCCGAGAGATGAGATCGCTTGGAAAAAATAGATCGTTATACCGGTATCTTGAGAGGTGAGCTCAAGAAGTGGGGGGGCTCCCTTCTACAGATGGCAGACGGCCTCAGCCATGGCGCTCTGAGGATATCGATCCAGGCTCTTCTAAGCTTCAATGAGGCAAGGGCATCGGAGGCGGCGGCGGCGATCGCCTACTACGCCCTCTTCTCCCTCTTCCCACTTTTGATCATCCTGGTGGTGGTGAGCAGCTCTCTACTGCAGAGCCAGGACGTCAAAGACCAGATCTTGAACATGGTGGGCGAGGTTCTGCCCCCCGGAGAGGAGCTGGCCAGGGAGAACATGCAGCGGCTTTTGGAGCTGGGAGGTCTTCTGCCCGCCCAGGAGATCCTCAAAGAGAACGTCCAGCAGGTCCTGGACCTCAGAATTCCGGTGGGGATAGGGGCCGCTTTCGGCCTCCTTTGGGCCTCCACCTCCGTCTTTACGGCCCTGGCCAGAAACATCAACCGGGCCTGGCAGGGACGATCCCAGCGAAACTTCCTGAAATGGCGCCTCATCGGCCTGGCCATGACCGGTAGCCTTCTGACTGGGCTGTTGATACTCTCCCTCGTCTTCTCCAGCCTCCTAGGCCTCATTTCGCAGTTTCAGGGAGGTGGCTTTCCCCTCAGCGAGATCTGGTATCTGAAGCTGCTATCAAACCTTATCCCCATACTGCTGGTCTTCCTGACAGCCACCGTCCTTTACCTCTGGGCACCTGATGATGAGGTGAGATGGCCGGAGGCCGGATGGGGTGCCCTTGTTGCCACCTCCTGCTGGGCGGTCAGCAAGGTGGGCTTTTCGTGGTATATCGAGAGCGGTCTTGCCAGACACCAGCTCGTCTACGGCTCCCTGGGTACGGTGGTGGTGCTGATGCTCTGGGTCTATCTTAGCGGCATGATCATACTCTATGGAGCCCACCTCAGCGCAGCCATCGGCCGACGAAGGTTGGCCGAAGAAGAAAGATAAGCCGAAATCGGCGGATGCGATAAAAGCCATCCCTAAATGCAGGTCATCCACTCTGCCGTCCCCGGAGAGGAGCTGAAGTTCGATCCGAGCGTGATCTCCATCTCGATCGAGAAGACCCCCATCAGATCGGTGACCCTCCGGCCGTACTCCTGGTGGCGACCGTGATCGCCAGTCTCGGGGTCCCAGGAGGCCCAGCCCAGATGGCCACCAGCAGCCGGGCTCAAAGAGGCGTTTTCATCCAGGAAGGAGCCGAGGCTGGCGTTGATGCCGCTTTGCGCTCCTGCCGCCCTCGAGTTATCGCCCTCTGCAACGGCGAAGTCGGAGCTGAACCCGACCTCCGGCGACCAGTCGATGACCAGAACCCCATCCTCAATCCGATATAGACCACCTGGAACAACGTCGTCTCTGGCCTCGTCGACTGCACCGGCTGAAGAGATGCCTATCGAGAGCAGTAGAGATACAGCCACAGCCAGACGCAAGCCGTGAACCCAAATCGACCCCGAAGACGCCAATCAGCTCACCCCCACCTTTATGAGAGGGTTCTTGGGGATAAAAGCTTCGCCTCTACCCCCGCCGCCCCTCCTCCACCAGGATCCCGTAGGCCTCCCGGGCGAGATCCCTCACGTCCGCCCCCATCTCCCTCGCCACGAGGAGGGCTACAGCGTCCAGGTTCACCAGCCCCTGGAGGGACTCCTGCCTCTCGTTTACCATGGAGATCGCCTCCTTTCTCCCCGCCCCCGTCGCGGAGATGATCAGGCGAACGGCCTTCTCGAGGATGTCCTCCTCCTTTGAGGGCCTGAAGCCCACGGGGACGTCGGCCTGGAGACCGTCGAAGGCGGCGTGGACGTAGTCCCCCTCGATCCGGACCAGCCCCTCCTCGGCCGCCTCCTGCAGAAGGGCTCTCACCTTATCGGGAGGCCCCCACTTCAGGTCCAAGGAGAGGGCGAAGACGAAGTCGCTTATCTTCAGCCTCTTCTTGTCCCGCTTCTTGAAGGGCGTGGCCACCAGGTACTCCCGCTCACGATCCAACTGCCCCACCAGCCCCAAAGTAAGTCGTCCTCGCCATAGGTATTTTGGCACTCTTTTGCGCCAGAAATAGATGACGATCGATCGGGAAGAGCCCATCGATCCAATCCCGCGCAAGAAAATCGGGCCGAGGATGAAGGATTTAAAAAAGGGCAGAAAGAGCGAAGGACCCTCAGGAGAGGGCACCTCCAGAACTCTGCCACCTCGAAGGCCGGATTCAAGAACCCGGTCGCCTTTTCAGGTCAGACCATCAAATTCGTCTCCGATCACCAGACGTAGACCCATATCGGGTTGCTCCATCCGGAGCGGCTTCCCCAGACGGCGATCTGGTGCCAGCCTTTGTAGGGATATGCTCCAAACCAGGCGTGGTGGTAGCCAGGATACCAGTATCCCCAGTACTGCCACTCCTCGTTACCGTTGGGATATCTCTCGTAAGACCAGATCCTCTGATACTGGTCGTTTCTTATGATGGTATTGGTCTGCTGTCCGTACCACATGGCTGCGGGACCGTAACTCCATCTTCCGCAGTAGTAGATCCAGTGCTGAAGCCCGCCGTAATAGCTCCGGTAAGCGTAGGACCCGCCGTAATAGCTGTAAAGCGCATCCCTCTCCCCGGAGGCTATGGGAGCGGCCGCTCCACCCGGCGCCAGGAGGCTGGACCCGCCGGGAAGGCCTCTAACCTCGCTTTCAGAAAGCAGCTCGCCATCACCAAAGGAAGATATCGGAGAGCCCGTCGAGGCCGAGGGCGCGCTAGAAGGCTGAGAGCCGCCGGGCCTGCTGGATGTGGGCGCGCCGTCGGAGCGGTAGGTCTCCGAGGGTGTGCCCGGGCCAGGAGTGGGCTCGGGCGCAGCATAGGGCTCGTCCACCTGGTAAGGCCAGTCGGATGACCACGGACTCGACCAGTCGTCCGGCTCTGACCACGGGTTCAACCAGGGATCGTAATCCGTATACGGATAAGTCCCCGGGCCCGGCTGTGCTGAAGAGATCGCGGCCATCGAGACGATGGCTGCGAAGGCCAGCACGAAACCTGTTACAATCTTTCCATTCAATTATCCCACCTCACTTTCAGTCCATGGGCTCTGCGGACTGTCAATTTACTAAGGAGGTGACCCCCTCTCCATAAGCACACATAGCCCATCAGTGATTTACAATGTTAATATGATCTGGCCTGCATTTATAACTTATCATGATTGTATTCTCCGTCTCGAAGAAGTTCAAGGTCTAAGCTTCTCGACCCAGATCGTCTTTGGAAGCAAAGAGACGACTTTTCGAATGAAAATGTCGATCAGATCGATCTCCGATCCGAAAATTGGCCGCAAAGCTTATTCATCCATACTTCTCCTAACTCACCTGTGCATATAATTGATTTATGCCGAAACCCCAAGAGGCGAAGCTGTACCTCTACCGGCGCAGATGAGACGCGCACGAGACCGAAGAGTTCTCACCGGCGTTCCCGTCCTGCAGCTTTCCGGAGCTCAACCGACGACAGCGCCGATCAGAACTGAAATCCAGCCTCTCCGGCGGCGGGCATCCTTGCGCCCGACCACCAGGCGAGGAGATACGGAGCGGACTAATGTCCGGCCGCTCCGCCATCAACCTAAAGTGGTGCCCAGATGAAGCTGATAAACCTGCTCGCCATCCTGTCGCTGCTTGTCGCCGTCTCTGCGGCGGAGCTTTCAGCAGACAGAGATCGATTCGAAGTGGAACTCCATCCCGGTGAGATGACCAAAAGGACTCTGACCCTAGAAAATGAGGGCGAAAAGCCCATCTTCAAGATAAGATCCACCGCCGTGGCTGGAGAGGCGAAAGACCTGGTCGCGGTGAAGATCCCAGAGTTCGACGTATTGGGTCCCGAGTCTGAGGACGTCTACGACGAAGAGGAGGTGAAGGTGGATATAGTATTCTCCTCGCCGCCAGAGAGGAGTCCCGGCACCTATTCCGGGTTCGTCTACTTCTTCGACGATACGACCTCTCTGCCGCTTCTGGCGGAGTTCGAGGTCGAGCTGATCGAGCAGGAGAGCTACGGGGTCAGCCTCAGCATCAACGATGCCAGATCGGCCACCACCACCGCCGACCCCGAGATTCCCGCCGAGTTCGAGCTGATGGTCAGGAACACCGGTCTATTCAAAGACGTCATATCCGTGGACGTCCCCGGCCTCCCGCACCGTTGGAAAGCGACCCTCTTCGACGGCGTCGAGCCTGTGGACCCGCCCTACAACCTCACCCTCTCCTCGGGGGTGAGCCGGGTCCTCGATCTGGAGATCGCGGGCGAGGTGGCAGGAGATAGCCGAGAGATAGAGATATCAGCCACCTCCCTGGGCGACCCCTCGAAGAACGCCTCGGTGAAGGCGGCGATCGAGATCAACCAGGAGATCCGCGCTTACGAGACCATCCTGAGGCTGCCGGATCTGATGGTGGTGAACAGAACCCACGCAGGATCCGTCAAGATCATGCTCAACGTCGACGAGAGGATCTCCGTTCAGATCGTCGCGCCGCCGGATCTGCTGATCATGCCCGAAAGCCAGGTGATCCCGGTCGGAAAGACGAAGTCTGGCGAGGGCGAGTTCACATTGATGGCCACCAAGCCCGGCAGGTTCGAGATCGTATTTCTGCTCCACGACTCTTATGGGGTTCCCCTTCCCACCGAGGTACATGAAGTCCTGGCCATAGAGACGGAGACTTTCGCCATAGTGACCGGTGACGACTTCCTGTACAGGGCTCTCGCGTTATCTTACGCCGAGGGCAGCATGAACTACACCCTGCCCGTGATCACCCTCAGCGGAGGCGAGCTGGAGGAGGACGAGATAGAGGAGCTGGAGGAGATTCCGCTGGCCAGAATCCTGATTCTGGGAGACGAGTCGGTCGTCTCCTCCGAGGCCGAGAGCCGCCTCGCCGAGATGATCCCCACCGAGAGGATGGAGGGCGAGGACATATGTGAGACCTCCTGGCTTCTCGCATTGAGGCTGTGGCCCCAGGGCGCAGAAGAGGTGGTGGTGACGGGAACCACCGAGACGGAGGCCTTCGCCGCCTACCAGGAGGCGAAGAGGATGGGCGCGCCCCTCATAATCTGCGATGGCCCCCTCTCCGAGGCGAGCGTCACCGCGCTGGAGGAGATGAGATCCCTGGGCCTGTCCAGGGCCCTCATCTGGGGCCGGGGGGTCGATGAGGCCGCTATCGCAGTTCTTAAAGAGGAGGGGCTGTCCATTGAGGAGGCTACATAGTTGAGACGCTTTTTGATTCTCTTGACGTTCTTTGCGATCTTCGCGATCACCGCCGAAGGCCAGATGGAGAGGGGGACGAAGTCGGAGTCTCCAGAGGAGATCATAATGGTGGGGGCGGACGACTGGCACGGCGCGATCGCCGCGACGCCTCTTGCGATCTGGTCAGAGGAGGAGGGCATCGAGACGAGGCCCCTCCTCATAATACCGAGAGAGATCGATGCGGGAGAGAGGCTGGGCTGGATCGACCAGGCCGAGATCGAAAGGTACGGCCCAGCATCCGCCCTCCACGCCATGACCGCAGCCAACGTATCGGCCCTGGTCATCGACGGCGAGGGCGATCTCGCGAAGAGCCTGGTCGAGGCCGCCCAGAAGGAGGGGGTCGAGGCCTATGTCACCGCCACCCTGGAGGTCCCCGAGGACGCGAAGACGGAGATCACCGACGAGGAGATCCTGGCGGCGAGCGACAAAGAGACCGCCCTGGGCCTCTTGAGCGAGATGCTCATCCAGGACCGAAGGCAGAAATCCGCCACTCAGTCCGGCCCAATCCCAGTATATCTCAGAGATCTTTATCCCGACTCGGCCCAAATCGCCGTCGACGCCCAAGGGATCATCGTCTCCGACCGGCTCTGTCCCGTAGACCCCGACGCTCGAGATCACCTCTACAACCGGGTCGAGGAGGCGATCGAGGATTACGGCGCCGACGGCGTGGTCCTCTACAACTTCGGCTTTTTGGACGAGAGCCACTGCCTCTGCGACGTCTGCAAAGAGGAGTTCTATAACGACACCGGGGTCGACCTGGCCAGGGCGGGCTCAAGCAGCTACAACCTCCAGCTCTGGAAACGGTGGAAGGAGGAGCAGGTCCTGGAGATCGTTGCGGAGGTCGCAGATATGACCGCCGATCTCGGTCCTGTCAAGCTCGGTGTCGCCATCGGCGACCCCTTCGATCGTAGCGAGGGGTACAACTGCGCTGAGATATCAGAGAAGTCCGACTTCGTGGTGGTGAGCCCCGTCGCCCCCCAGGAGATGAAGGTGGCCTCTGCGATGACCGGGACACCCGTCTTCGTCAGGCTCAGCGACGACTACGTCGAGTACATCATATCCACCCAGAACGTGGAGGGGACCGTCGGCCGCATCGAAGGCCTTGTGGATGGGGGGGCCACCGGGATGGTCTTCGAGTACGACGTCGTCTACACGCCCCTCTGGTCGGAGCTGCAACCCCCCTCCCCCTCGGTTCGATGGCTCCTCGAACGGCTCGATGGAAAGACTCTGGGGATAGGCGACGTATTCTGGAGGTGCAACACCACCATTGAGGCCAACGACAGCCTCGAGTTGGCAGCTGAGATCGCCTCCCGGTGGGAGCGGTCACCCGGAGCGGTCCTGGCGAGCGACAACTACAGCGCAGGCCTCACCGGTGCCGCCATCGCCTCTTACCTCAACTGGCCGATCCTCTTCGTCGGAGACGAGCTCACCAACTCCACCGAAGACGTCCTCGCGCGGCTGGGGGCGACGATGGTGGTGACGACAGGACCGGTATCCGAGAAGGCTCGATCGCGGCTCGTCGACCTCAACCTGACGGTCATCGAGGGTGACGACCAGCTCCTGATCCGGGAGATGAAGGCCCGGGGAGACGAGGTCGAGTCGGTGGTCCTGGCCAACTCTCACGACCTCTCGCTCGTCGCTCCGAAGCCCGAGCCAAAGATCGAGAGGACGGAGATAGGCGACGACCTCATCATCGAGATGGAGACGAATCCCTCCGAGATACCCGCCGAGAGGGAAGGCGAGATCGTCCGGCTCGAGATCACCCTCAAGAACAGCGGCAAAGAGGAGATCGAGGACCTGGCGCTGACCGATCTGATTCTGCCCGCAAGGCAGGTGATCTGGTGGTCCACGGCTTCAGGCGATGTCGAGCTCGCCGATCCGTCGACCGGCAGAGAGCCGACCGTCGATAGCGCCTTCCTCCGGGGATCGAACCTGAACTGGACGATCGACGGTCTCGGATCCCACCAGTTCGCCACTCTGAACCTGGAGGTGATTGTGCTACACGCCCTCGACGCCGGATGGACCCAACCCCTCGACGGCGGGATCACGGTGACTTACAGCGGCATGGAGGAGGAGGTTCAAGAGGAGAACGGTGAGGTCGGAAAGGGGTATGATGACGGACCCTTCATCAACATAACCTATCCGTCCAGGACCCCTCCGGGGTGGACCGAAGTCGCCTGGGAGGTGGCGAGAGAGCCACACCACGTGGTCCTGAACTACTACAGCCCCGACGGCTGGAGCGGGAGCCAGCTCATCTCTGACTGCAGCCCGAAAAGAAGGTGCAACGCCACCGTACTCTTCGGGAGGCCCGGGAGCTGGACCTTCAACCTGGAGAGCTGGAGCGGCGAGGAGGTCGCAGATCACCGGTCCAGGAACTTCACCGTGGAGGTCAGATCCTCCGCCAGCCCCATCAACGTGACCGCCTTCAGCCACACCAAGATCCCCAAGCTCTCCCTCATATCGGCCGAGATGGCCGGGGCTAGGAGGGGGATCGTGGTCGACGTGGCGACAGATCCTCAGCATCTCAACCCAGCAGAGGTGGAAGAGGACCTCCAGACGCTGGTCGACGACCTGGAGATCTCGCCGGAGTACCTGATCGTGGTTGGTGGTCCCGGATCTCTCCCCTTCATCACAACGGGAGGAAGACAGACGTCGGGGACCTTTGAGTACGATATCTATAGGGAATATTCGATCGAGCTCGACGACGACGGCTACCAGGACGTCGCCTCGGGGAGGATGATCGGCCTCAGCGTCTACGACGCATCCCAGATGGCGGCAAGAACCCTCGCCTACGAGAGGATCGATGGCGACTGGAGAGACTCTGCCCTGGTGATATCGTCGCCCATCGACTATCCCACCTGGCCCGCCTCGCCGATACCCCTGCGGATCGGAGAGTATCTGAGGGCTGCGGGGCTACGGGCCGAGAACCTCCGCTGGGAGGAGGCGACCTATCAGCGGGTCTCGTCGAAGATGAACAGCGGCGAGAACATCGTCTACTTCGACTATCACGGCGCCGAATGGGGCTGGCAGCTCTCCCGCTGGGCTCTGATGGACCAGATCATGGACGAGGAGCAGGTGAAGCAGCTGACCCTCGCCCCTCAGACGACCACCACCTCGGCCTGCCTGACCACCAAGCTCAAGGGACAGGTCCTCGCCTACCGAGACGGGATCGAGATATACATCCCGTCGAGGCTGGAGGACTCCATGGCCTTGGCCTTCCTGAAGGCCGGAGCCGTGAACTACGTGGGGTCGAGCGCCAACTCCTGGATATTCGTCTCGGACGATCATCCGGGGAGGATGTATCAGGCCCTCGTCTTCGAGAACGCCACCATCGGCGAGGCGATGATGGCAGCAAACAACCTTTACATATCGAAGATCAGGGCCACCGAAGGGGTCAAACTCGAAGATATCGATGAGTTCCAGCCCTGGTACGTCTCCTTAGAAGATATGCTCAATCAGACCGTGAGCATCAACAACCTCTTCGGCGATCCCGCCTTCAGGCCGACGATCCCGAAGACCCCAGAGCTGCCCTACACGATCGAGGTCTCGAACGTCACAGAATCGGACTCTGGGGACGAGATATCGGTCTCGATCAGGCCCACCTCCGAGTGGACCACCGACTGGACATACTGGATCGTAGAGGACACCTCAGACGGCTACCTCAGCCTGAACGCCCCTCCCGCCCTGGTGGGGGAGGTGATGCTGCCCGAGGACGCCGAGGAGATCGTGGTGAAGGAGAGGGGACGGGCGGTCTGGCACGGTGAAGAGATCGTCGGGGAGAAGAAGCGGGTGGTCTGGCCGGTTTTGAGCCCGGCGCTCAACGAGAGCAGGAGCTTCACCGTCGAGTACAGGCTGGTCCCGGGGGAGGTCCAGGTCGTCAACGTCTCGGTGGGCTGGAGTCCCTTCTCCCTCCACCTCGACCCCAAAGACCCCTCCGTCGCCAAGGCCCTCGATCGGAAGAGCTACCGGGGGATATTCACCCTCTCAGAAGACGGCTGGAACTACACCATCAGGGACGACGACGCCTTAAACGTCACCGACCTCAAACCGGGGATGGGCTACATCATCGACGGCGAGGAGAGCTTCAACCTGGAGATACCCGGAAAGCCGGTGGAGCTTCCCTACCTGGTGGAGCTGCACCAGGGATGGAACCTGGTCGGAGTTCCCGTAAACGAGACGGTCCTGACCTCGAACCTCAGCGTGAGGTCGAACCACAGACGCTACACCTACCCTGAGGCCGTCGATGAGGGGATAGTCTCGGCCTTCCTCTGGACCTTCAGGGAGGGAAGCTGGGTCCATCTCAATAAGGACGAGCCGATGATCCCCGGGGAGGCCTACATGGTGGAGGCGGCAGAGGGGTGCAGGCTGGAGTTCGGCTGAGGGGCCCAACTTCCCTGAGGGAATAACCCGAATCAAATGGTACCAAAACATTCGGATTTCAGGAAAAAAGATCGTGTCATGACCTATCCCAGGTCATGACTCTCATTTTATCGTTTCGGACCGAATTGACATATGCAGGGACTTATTCCTCTTGTGCAATCCCACCATCCGACGTAGAGCCGTCCCGCATCCTCAACGCTATCTCCGTTGCAGGTCACCTTACAGGTATAGTAGCCCGCGTCGTCCTCCTGAACTCTCCATATGATGTAGCTGCTGGAGTTGGCGTTCTCGATCAATTCACCAGTCTTCGAGGAGATTCCCTTATACCACTGGTAGCGGGGGTCCTCGCAACCCGAGGCAAGAGCTCTGAATATAGCGGTCTCGTTCGGGCATTTGGCCTCGTTCTGGACCACTACGGCCAGGTTCTCGAAGACTTCGTACCTGATATCGTTGCTCTTTTTGGTGACGTTGAGCTTCTCGTCGCGGACCTCGTACCAGACGGTGTACTCGCCGACCGAGTCTGCGGTGAACCAGGTCCGATAAGCCCTATTGGCCTTCACTTGCCAGCCCGGAACGTAGGCTTTAACGCCGTTGGGCCCGTCCTCATAGATGGTGATCGTCCCGCTAGCTCCTGGAATTATGAGCTCCTTTGCAAATCTGTCCTTCTGTATCATGAGCCCAGTCGTGCGGACGTTGTTGCTGTAGGGAAAGACGATCCAGAGGGCGTTCTCATCCGGTCCCGGCATTCCCGGATGATCGTAGGTCTCACCCCAGCCGAACTCTTCTCCCTCAGATCCACCGTAATCGCTGTAGAAGTTCTCGTCGATGATCCAGTCTTCTGGAAGGCCGTGCCCAGACGACGAATCGTCAGACTTATCCTCTACCGATCTCTCCGACCCCGCTTCAACGGGACCAGCGTCTTCGAAGGGCTTGATATTTTCCGTTTCAAAGCTCCGCCAAACCAGGTCATCTCCAAGATCGAACTCCTCGTCCCAGAGAGACCACCCCTGCCGCAGGGGCAAGATCGGCTCATCGAACTCCACAGAGAACGGATCTTTGAGCACGCTATCGGCTTTGTCTGCGCAATTGCTGCACTGCTGGCCGAGAGAACAGGTTGATCCGACCAGACCTATGACAGCGATCGCCATCAATAGTTTAAGTGCCTTCATGCTAACAATCTCCCTGATAGAGACTTTGCAGCCTACTGATATAAAAGATTTATTTTCTGAGATTTTCTTTAGTTCCGGGCCACCGACAGCTTCATGGCTTCGGGCAAAGAAGCTAAAACAAGACAGTCGGCGATACCGACTTGTTCGCTTCCTGAGGTGATCCGGTTGGCCAGACCTCTGGTGCTCGGAAACGGCAGAATTCTGATCTGCGAGGATGAGAGAGGGACGATTAGAGACGTCTACTTCCCCCGAGTGGGTCTCGAGAACCACGGCCACTCCATCAGGGCGGGGATCTGCGACCTGAACCTCTCTCGCCGATGCAGCTGGTTTGAGGACTGGAGCCCGGTCCAGAGGTACAAGTCGAGCTTTCGCCAGGGCTTCCTGAAGGGGTCTACGATCCTGCTGGGGGATCCCGAGCCCGACGAAGGGGGCTTTGTCAGCGGGCTGATCTCGAACATAGGAGAGACGACATTTCGGAGCCCGGCCATGGGCCTGGAGGTCGTCCTCTTCGACGCGGTCCACCCCTCCGAGAAGGTCTTCTCCCGGATCTTCGAGGTAAGAAACATCTCGGATGAAAAGAGGGACCTGAGGCTCTTCTCCAACCAGAACTACAGGCTCCTGGAGAGCAAGATCGGCGAGACGGCGGTGGTGGACCGAGACGTTCTGATCCACTACAAGCGCGATCGGTACATCCTCCACGGGAGCGATCCGCTCTTCGACCAGTACGCCACAGGCACTGCAGAGTGGCGGGGTCTCGAGGGCACCTGGCGTGAGATCCTGGAGGACGGCCTCCTCAGCGGAAACCCCGTGGCCCACGGGTCTGTGGACTCGACCCTCGGCTGGACCATCTCCGGGCTTGGGGCCGGAGGATCGAGGAGGGTCCATCTCTGGATCGCCTTGGGGAAGAGCTACAGATCCGTGATGAGTTCCCATCGGCGGCTGAAGAGGGGAGAGATGGCAAGCCTCTACAAGACCTCCTTCAACTTCTGGAACTCCTTTCTCGAAAGGGTCTCCGTCCTTCCCGAGGCGGGCCTCATGGACCGCCTCCCGGAGAGGGTCCGCGAGATATTCTACAGAAGCCTGATCGCCACCGTAGCCCACATGGACGTGAACGGCTCCGTCATCGCATCCTCCGACTCGGAGATCCGACAGTTCGGGGCCGACCTCTATTCCTACTCCTGGCCCCGGGATGCCGCCTGGGCCTGCATCGCCCTCGACCGGGCGCGTTACCATCATCTCAGCGGCGAGGCGTTTCAGTTCTTCGCGAAGACGATCACCGATCGAGGCTACTTCCTCCACAAGTACACCCCGGCCGGCGACTTCGGGAGCACCTGGCACCCGGTCCCCATGATCCAGATCGACGAGACGGGCCTGCCCCTCTTTGCCCTCCACTTCAACTGGCTCTGCGCGAGGAACGTCTGGACCGCCGGGAGGTACTTCGGATCGATCGTCACCCCTGCGGCGGGCTGGCTTCTCAGGACCCTGGACGAGTCGGGCCTACCGAAAGCGAGCTTCGATCTGTGGGAGGAGAGGAAAGGGATCTTCACCTACAGCACCTGCACCGTCTACGCAGGGCTGTTGGGCGCCTCGGAGCTGGCCCGGACCCTGGGAGACGACGACCTCTCCGAGGCCTGGTCGGCAGGAGCCGAGAGGGTCCGGGCTGCGGTAATAAGCAGGCTCTACGACGAGCGGCTGGGCAGGTTTCGGCGATCGGTTGATGATCCAGACCTCGACTCCTCCCTCTTTGCCGTCTGGTGGTTCGGGGTCCTCCCACCGGATGACCCAAAGGTGAGAAGGACGATGGAGGCGGTGGAGAGGGAGCTGTCGCGCCCCTCGGGAGGCGTAGCCCGGTACGAGGGCGATCGGTACGGCGGCCGGATGAACAGCTGGATCATCTGCACCCTCTGGCTCGCCTCGTGGCACGCCGCGGTGGGGAACTTCGAGAGGGGTCTCGAGCTGATAAAATGGTGCGCAGATCACGCCCATCCCACCACGGGCCTCCTCCCCGAGCAGGTGGCCGACGATGGCAGCCCGAGGTCGGTTCTGCCCCTCACCTGGTCGCACGCCGCCTTCGTCCTCGCGGTGCTGGAGTATCTTGCGGCCCTACGAGAGAAAGAGGGGAAGCGCGACCCCGGTAAGACCGGCTGAAATAAAATCATCCTTCAGGCTTCATCGTCGGGCACCTCGGCCTCGATTCGCTCTTCGAGGCGGGATATGAGGAGATCGAAGATCCGATCCACCTTCTCCGACCTCGGAAGAAACTTCCGGGTCCTTTCGAGGTATCTCCTATCCTTCACCGCCACCAGAGCGGGCCAATAGTTCAGGTCGAAGACCCAGCTCGCCTGGAGGAGCTTGAAGTCGTTCAGACTTCGGAGATCTTCCGCCCTCACCATCTCCCCGGCCATGATATCTCTGCGGACCTCCTCGCAGATCCCCGGATCGTCGGGAAGGTCCAATTCCAGAGCCTCATTCCGGTACCCTTCCACATCGCGCCGGTGGTAGTAATCGAGGAGGACGGCCCAGATGTCCAATTTATCGGCGTCCCGAAGGAGCCTGGAGAAGAAGAGGCACCGCTCCAATTCCTCCTCTGGGAGGGCGGCCCGGTTGTGATAGGAAATCGCCTTGAGGATGAGGTCCCGCTCCGCCGGTTCCAGGGCGTCGAGAACCCGCTCTTCGATGAGGACCTTCACCGAGAGGGCGGCGTGGTCGCAGGATCGGCGGTCAGAGAAGGTTTTGTAACGCGTGTACTGAGGAAAGCGGCCCAGGTCGTGAAATAATGCCATCGACTCGGCCAGGCAGAGCTCCTCTTCGGATAGGCCGAGGGATTCTCCGATCTCGCTGATCTCCCGGCGGACGCGGGCGGTGTGCTCCTTCTTCAGGACGATGTTTCTGTCCTCTTCGGTATCGCCGGACTTGAAGGTCAGAACGTATTCACCGAACCAGCGAGAAAGCTCTTTGAGAGAATCTTCGTCCATCCCGGTCCACCCGAGAGATCCTCACTCCTCGAAGGCGACGATGTATATGCCGTCCTCCCGCTTCTGGCCCTTGACCAGCTCGCAGTGGCGAAGGATCGCAAACTGGTTCTCCAGCTCATCTTGGGGGAGGTCGAACTCTTTTGCGATCTCCTCCCTTCTGGCCCCGCCCTTCGAGATGATGAACTCGTAGATCTTCCTCTGGACCTCGGTCAGCCCCTCGGCGCCGATGAGGCCCGCCTTCTCCCTCAGGATCTTCTTGGACCTTACGGCCCAGGGGTCACAGGCCTTGATCCTCGCGTGGGCGCTGATATAGCAGTCCTCGCATATCCGGACTCCGCCCTCCTCGATGAGGTCCTCGACCGGAAACTCTCTCTCGCATCGATCGCACTTCTGGATAGCGTTCTCGTCGCTCATTTTGATCCCCTCATCTCAAACTTCAATCTTCCAACAATCCCCTCAAAATCGCCTCGTACCGCCCCCTGATCCTCTCGACGATGTCCAAATCGTAGGACTGGTGGGTGGGGACCTGGATCTCGGCGGCCAGCTCTTTGTAGTCGGGAGCGGCGGAGATGCCGTCCTCGTCTATGGGAACCCCCAGGTCCAGGGCGATCTCCTCGATCATCGGCGAGAGGGGCTTCACCGGGCGGGCTCCCTTCGCCCGCTCTCTATAATCTGCAAGAAGTGAGTCGATCTCCGCATGGAGGGCTTCGGTCTTCTCCGGATCGGACCTCCCCGACTTCTCAGCGATGAGGTCGATGCTCTCCTTCAGCTGGGTGAAGGTCCTGACGCCCGCCTCGATCAACTCGCCTGAATAGTGCTCTTTTGCCCTCTCCTCGTAGCCGGGGGCGATGACCAGAAGGTCGAGCCTCTTCATCAGCTGGATATCGTTTTTGTAGGGCTTGTAGGGGTTTGCTACCCCAAAATCCAGGCCCATCCGCTCGGCGAGGCTTCTGTACATGGGGGTGACCCCGAGCCTCTTTCGCTCCTTCATCACCCTCTTGACGAAGTCGGGATCGTCGAAGTCGAGGCCGAAGTACTCGGCGAAGTTCTTGGTGGTGGTGATGATCTTCGTCCTCCCCTCCTTCTCGGCACAGATCAGGCCCAGCTCCTCCAGCTCCTTGACGTGGCCGTAGCTCTTGTTCCCCCGCAGCCTCGCAAGCTCGCTCTGGGCTATGGGCTGGTTGTAGGCGATGATGGCCAGGGTACGAAGGAGCGGAGCCTCCAGCTCCTTTGGCCCGACCTTGCTCACCCGGTCCGCCAACGAGGCCCGAACCTGCATCACGAACCTGTCCTCAAACTCCTTGACCTCAATCCCACCTCCCCTCTCGGAGTAGTCCCGGACCAATCCCTCGGCCAGGGTCCTGATGGTCCTGATGGGCAGGTCCGTCAGCTCCGCCATCTCCCCGATCGATAGGGGCCTTCCGGCAGCAAAAAGGGCGGCCTCCACCAATGCCGCCAAGTCTTCCTCCTCGGATGACAAATCAGATACACCTCACCCCGACGGTTCCACCTTACCGTCGGGGTGCCTGCTTATATAAAGCTCGCCGAAGAGGTTCTCCTGGGTGAGCCAGATCTCCCTTCTCCCCGCCATGAAGAGGAGAGAGACGTAGTTCAAAACGTCCTTCTCGCCAAGATCGGAGAAGGAGATCCGATCCTCGGCCGCGAGCCTCTCGAATATCAACCCTTTAAGAGACCGGATCCGCTCCTCGATCCCCTCCTCATGGGCCCGTTCCATCGCCTCCTCGACCGTCGCCTCGGGCCTCTCCTTCGCCCGCACGACCTTCCTTTCCGCGACCGTCTCGGCCCTCTTCAGCTCGACTATAAGCTCGTCGAGGGTGACGGGCCTTCTCGTCCTCCTCCTTATGGGCGGAGCGGGTAGGCCTCCGATCGCCCGCCTCCTGAAGACGGGACCGTCGTCGAACTCATCGAAGAGATCGTCTTCAGGCTCCTCGTCCCCCTCCTCGATCGAGTCGGACTTCATCCGGAGCAGGATGCTGGCGTAGAGGAGGGTCCTGCCCAGGGCCGGAAGGTCTCTATCACCCAGCGCCTCGATCCTCTCCAAAAACTTCTCGGTCAGCTGGGATAAGTCGACGTCCCAGGGGTCGATCTCCCCCTTCTTTGCCAGGTCCAGGAGGACCTGGATCGGGTCGGGCTCCAGGCCGAAGGGCTCCGGAAGGTCCGAGAGTTCGACGACGGAGCTCAGTTCAGATACACCCCCGTCACCGTGGATATGTTGTTCTCCTGCATAGTCACCCCGACGATGTACTTCGCCTCCTGGATCATGGGCTTTCTCAGAGAGACGACGATGAACTGAGCCATCTCGGCGATCCCCTTGATCAGCTTTGCCACCCTCTCCACGTTGGCGCCGTCCAGGAACATGTCGATCTCGTCCAGGGCGTAGAAGGGCGCTGGCCTAAACCTCTGGATCGCGAAGATGAAGGATAGGGCGGTGAGGCTCTTCTCTCCCCCGGACATCGCCTCCAGACGGTGGAAGGCCTTCCGGGCGGGCCGAGCCCTGATCGTCATCCCGCCGGCGAGAGGGTCCTCCTCGTTCTCCAAGACCAGCTCCCCCTCGCCGTCGGAGAGGCGGTGGAAGGTGTCCCTGAAGTTCTCGTTTATCCCCTCAAAGGCGGCCAAGAAGGCCTCCCGCTTCATCTCCTCGTACCGGTCCAGCTTGCCCAGGAGGTCTTCTCTCTCCCTCGAGAGCGTCTCCCGCCGGTCACGGAGGGTCTCCCGCCGGTCGAAGACCCGGTCGTACTCCTCGATCGCCAGCATGTTCACCGGCTCCAGCTCCTGCATCGACCTCTCCAGGGCGTTGATCTTCCGGATTATGGTCTGGCTCTTGGGAGGGTCCTCGGCGAGGTCAATCCCGCAGGCCTCGATCTCGGCCCGCAGATCGTCGGCCGCGGACCTCATCTCCCGGCCGGCCCCCTCCACCGCCGCGATCCGGGCCCGGATCCGGTCCAGCTCCCGGTCGGTGGAGTCGACCTCCCTCCCCTTGGCCATGCTCCTGTCCAGGAGCCGGCTTCTTTCGCCCTTGAGATCGGAGAGCTCCTCCTCGATCTCCCTCTCCTTTCGGGCCAGCTCCTCGATGGCGAGCTTCGCCTCCCCGATCCTCTCCTCCGCAGCCTTCTTCTTATCGATCGCCACCCCCCTCTTCAGCTCCCGGGCCTCTCTCCTTGCGGCAAGCTCCGCCTTTCGGGCAGAGCAGCTCTCCTCCCTCAGCCGATCGCCGGTGATCTCGGCCTCGATCTCAGAGGACCTCCGCTCCAGACCCCGGATCTCGGCCTCCAGGCCGTCGGCGAGGGCCGACAGCTCCGGGATCTCTGAGCCGGCGAGAGCCCCCTCGAGATCCATCGCCCGCTCCTCGTGACCCCTGGACTCCGACTCCTGCGATCTGATCTCCCGCTCGAGGGAGTCGAGCTTCTTTCTCACCTCGGCAGCCTCGGACTCCATCTCGAGGAGCCTCTTCTCCCGATCCTGGATCGAGCGCTCGAGCCTGAGCTTCTGGCCCTCGATCTCCTCGGTCCGGATCTCGATCCGCGAGACCTCCCGGCCCATCTCCTCCATCTCCCTGCGGACGGCGGAGGCCTCACCCTCGACCCGGTCGAGCCTCTCGATCAGGGCCTCCCTCTCGGCCTGGCAGGCTAAGACCTTCCTCGTCGCATCCTCCAGCTTCTGTCGTTCGTCGGCGGCGAACTTGAGCCTGGACTTGAAGGAGCCGCCAGTCATGGCACCTCCCTTCTCCACCAGGTCGCCCTCCAGGGTCACCATACGATACCGGCCCATGAGCCTTCTCGCAGTCTCCAGGTCACGCACCACCAGGGTGTCCCTGAAGACGTGAAAGAAGGCAGGGAGGAAACGGGGGTCGAACCCCACCAGGTTGAGAGCGTAGTCGACAACCCCCGATCCCCTCGGCGGAGCAGGTAAAGTCCCCGAAGGCATCTTGTTTAGAGGCAGGAATGTAGCCCTGCCGGCCCGAGATCTCTTCAGGCTCTCGATCGCCCGGGCCGCGTCCCCGTCGGTCTCGGCGACGATGCTCTGAAGCCTGGCGCCCGCCGCCACCTCCAGGGCGGTGGCGTGCTCCTCGCCGACCTCGCCGAGCTCGGCGATCGTCCCGCAGAGGCCTGAGAGCCGGTTATTGTTGATGGCAGACCTTATCGCCTCCACGGCCCTGCTGTACCCCGACCCCTCGCCCGCAGACCGCAAGCTCGCCTCGGCCCTCGCCCTCTCCATCTGGAGCTTCTGGAGCCGCTCATCGACCTCGGCCATCTCCCGCCTTATCGCCAACCTGGCGGAGTCGAGGTCCGCCCTCTCCTCTTCGATGGCAGAGATCCGGTCCTCGAGGCTCCTCTGATCCCGACCGATCCTCTCCCCCTCCCGGTCTAGGCTGGCGGCCGTCTCCTTCGCCTCGGAGATCTCATAGGCCGCCTCCTCCCTCTCGATCGACCTCCTCCTTGCTGTGTCCAGGTGGCGGTCCCTCTCCCGCATCAGGTCTGCCAGCCTCGACTTGGACTCTTCCACCTCCTTCTTGACCGCATAGAGCTGGTCTCTCAGCTCCGCGTACTGGGCGTCAGCTTTGGCGATCTTCTCCCTGTAGCCGCCGAGAGCCTCCTCCCTCTCGGCGATCTCGGCGAGGATGCTCGCCTTCCGAATGGACCCGTCCCTTATCTTCGACGATAGAGCCTCGGCCTCCCGAGCGATCCGGTCGGCCTCCAGGTAGTCGGATCTCTGCTCGGCCTCGATCTCGGCGATCTCGGCGTTGGCCATCTCGATCCTGTTTCCATCGGCCTCGATCGAACCCTTCACCTCCACCATCCGCCGCTTGACCTCGATCTGCTCGTCCTCGCCCTTGTAGGTGATCTCGGAGTTGAGCCCCTTCAGCTCCGCTTCCAGGCTGGAGAGCTCCGCCCTCTCCCGATCGAGCCTCTCGGAGAGCTCCTCGTCCCTCGCCCGCAGGCCCTGCCTCTCCACCCCGAGGTCGGCAAGCTCGGACTCGGCCTCCTTCAGCTTCGCCAGAAGCAAGAAAGCCTCCTGGCGGCGTTTCTCCTCCCGTTGGGCCTGGTAGGCGAGGGCCCTGTCCCTCTCCTCAGAGAGCCTCCCCAGCTGGGACTCGACCTCCTCCAGGATCACGTCGCCCCGGTCGATCCTCTCCCTGACCACCTCCAGCTCCTCGAGGGCCCTCTTCTTCTTCTCGTCGAACTCGGCGACGCCGGCGATCTCGTCGATGATCCTCCTCCTCTCCAAGGAAGACATCTCGATGATCCGGGTGACGTCCCCCTGCATCACCACGTTGTAGCCCTCGGGGGTGATCCCCGCCCGGGAGAGGTGGTCGTGAATCTCGGTCTGGGTGCAGGGATTGCCGTTAAAATAGTAGATGCTCTGGTACTTGTTTTTGGTCAGCCTGACCTTCCTCGATATCTCGACGACGTCTTCGTCCACCTGAACGGTCCTGCTGGAGTTGTCGAACTTGACGGTTACCTGGGCGAAGTCGGGGTTTTTGCCGTTGTCGCCCCGGTATATGAGGTCGGGGAGCCTCTCGGCCCTCATCGCCCTGCTGGAGGAGAGTGAGAGGGCGAAGAGAAGAGCGTCGACGACGTTGGACTTGCCGCTCCCGTTGGGACCGGTGATGGCGACGAAGTCGTTATGCAGGGGTATCACTACCTTCCTGCCAAAGGACTTAAAGTTCCTGAGCTCAATCTCCTTGATGTGCAACCTCGACCACCCTTTGCTACTCCGATCCAGTCCGGAAGGGTCATAAACCCCCCGGCCCAGAAATCTCAGGGCCCTTTTCCCCTGAGAACCCCCTGGTCGATCTTTAAACCTGAGATTCCTTTGTATCTTCTCATTAAAATACCTATTCTAGGGCGTATATCCCCTCTCCCCGTCTCGGCGGAGTTTTCCAGGGATCGCTGATGGCCGGCCACAGCGCGGCTCTTACGGCGAGATACTCCGGATGGCGTCCTGTCCGCCCCCTTTCCCGGAATCGTCTATGCCGGTACCTGCCACCAGAAGACGATTGATTAATTAATGAGTACAAACGAGGAGACCTTAGAGGCTGGATTCTTGCTGGAGTTTTTGATCTTCGCCGTGAGCCTGGTCGCCCTCTACTACGGGGCGAAGTCGATCACCGAGAGCGCAGTCCACTTTGCCAAGGTCCTCGGCGTCTCCGAGTTCGTCATAGGGGCGACGGTCGTCGCCTTCGGCACGTCCCTTCCCGAGTTCTCAACCTCTCTTGTGGCGATGCTCGTCGATGGGGGGAGGCCCGAGATCGCGGCAGGAAACGTCCTGGGGTCGATCCTGGCGAACACCGGCCTCGCCCTCGGCGCCGCGGCGATGTTCTACGGTATATACATCGATCGGAAGATCCTGGAAACGGACCTCTCCTTTCTCCTCGCCTCGATGCTGGCGATCTTTGTGGTCTTTTTGGACTACAGGATCACCTGGATCGAGGGGATCTTTCTGATCGCGATCTACCTCTCCTTCCTCCGCCACGAGATCTCTGAGCACAGGAGGGGCGAATCTAGGGGGAGCGAGAAGTTCAGGCCAAGGTACCTGGGCCTCTTCCTCGCTGGGGTGGTCATGCTCTCGGTCGGCGCAAACTACATGGTCGAGGCGATCCGGACGATCTCCGCCACTTTGGGACTATCCGAGGCGGTGGTGGCGGTGATCCTCCTGGCGGTGGGGACCTCCCTTCCCGAGATCAGCACCGCCGTCGTCGCCGCCAAGAACGGCCGGGGGGATATCGCCATGGGGGACGTCCTGGGGGCCAACACCTTCAACGCCCTGATAATACTGGGGTCGGCCTCCTTGGTTCAAGACGTGGCCGCGAGCGAGGCCTTCATCTCCACCACCCTTCCCGTGGTGGTGCTGATCAGCCTTCTCCTCGGGTTTATGGTCCTGGGAAATAGGATAACGCGGTTCGAGGGGTCCATGCTGGTGGCGATATATTTCCTGGAGATCATCACTATCCTGACCATCCTCTGAAAAAAGAGACTGGAAAAAGAGGTTCTAGCCTGAGATTATCTTCTGGATCAGGGCCATCATCCCCGGCTTCCCTTCCCGGCCAGAGACCGACGGCTGAGGCGGAGGGCAGAGGCCCATGGACCCGAGCATCTCCTCGTTGAACCGGTCGGTGATCTCGTCGAAGATCCTCTTGTAAGCGACGCAGTGGGGATCGACGCCCAAAAGCTCGCCTCCGGAAGGCGCTATGGCGTTGTAGGGGCATCCGCCCCGGCAGTATCGGATGTGTCTGCATCCCTTGCACTCCTGGTCCACCCGCTCTTTGAACTCCTGCATCCGCCTTCCCGCCAAAGATCCAGCGAGTTCGGCCTGAGTCGGCCGATCGCTGACCTGCCCCATCACCCACTCGTCCATTCCCACAAACCGGTAGCACGGGTAGATGCTGCCGTCGGGGCCCACCGCGAAGGTGTCGTCCATGCAGTCGACGTAGGTGCAGACCGTCCCCCGGCCGGTGAAGACGCATCGACAGAGATCGTTGATGTTCCTGATCTCGATTTTGTCCATATTCTCCAGGTACTTGTCCAATAGATAGACGAGAAGCTCTCCATACTCCTCGGGAGGTAGGGCCCACCTGTCGGGGTCATCGCTCTTCAAGGAGGGGAGGGCAGGATGGAGCTTGAAGGTGAGACCGTTCTCCAGGAAGAAGTTGACGATATCCTCCTTGAAATTCACAGAGTAGGAGGTGAAGGTGCAGATGAACTGGACGGAGAGGCCGTGAGCCCTGGCGACCTCGTAGCCGGCCATGGTCTTATCGAAGTAGCCCTCTGACCTCTGGAGATCGTTGAGCTCCTTGGGGCCGTCGAGGCTTGAGCCGATGGGGATCTGGTACTCGGCGAGGACGGAAGCGATCTCCGGGGTCATCTTCCATAGGTTGGTCTGGAGGGCGAAGGCTATTTTCAGATGACTTAACCCCTCCGTCAGCAAAGACAGAGTCTCCCGATAAAAGTCGGCGCCGGCGAGGAGGGGCTCGCCGCCATGGAAGGTGAAGGTGACGGGGTCGTCCCGGAAGACTTTGAGCCATCCGACGATCTCTTTCGCGGTCTCGATCGTCATTATGGGGGAATTTTCATCGGAACTCCAGCAGTAGCTGCAGCTGGAAGGGCAGCCCAAAGTGGGGATGATCATCACGTGAAAAGGCCTTTTTTGAACCACGATCTTTTCTGGTCATCTTCACTCTACTAATAGTTTTCCAGAACCAGGTTTTCCATCATTCGTCAGCCCGCAAAGGCTTTACCCTCTCCGGTCCGATCTGGGAACGGAGAGGTTCTGGATGGAGATTTTGGCGGACGTTGGAGGTCGACCGGGGCACGACTGCAAGGGGTTTTGCAGCTACTGCTACTTCAAGGGAGTAAAGGAGATCAAACCCCTCGGATGCAAACACTGCCTCCCCTTTCAGAAGGGCTGCGACTACTGCTCTCGGGCGATCGTCGAGGGCTACCCCGGCTTCAAGCCGGTCCAGATGGTGGCGATGGAGGTGGCCGGAGCCGCCTTCGGGAGCAGGCCCGACAAGGTCACCATCAGCGGCGGGGGCGATCTCAGCTGCTATCCCCAGCTTCTGGAGCTCGCACGTATGGTGGGCCAGGGATCCGTCCCCATCCATCTTGGCTACACCAGCGGCAAGGGCTTCACCAAAGGGGACGAGGCGGTGGATCTGATCGAAGCCGGGGTGAGGGAGGTATCCTTCACCGTCTTCTCCACCGACCCCGAGCTCCGGCGGGAGTACATGAAAGATCGGCACCCTGAGGCGGCCCTCGCAAACCTGCGGACCTTCGCCGAGAGCTGCGACGTCTACGCCGCCTCGGTGCTGATACCGGGGGTCAACGACGGCCCGGAGCTCGATCGGACCTGCCGGGACCTGGAGGAGATGGGGATCAAGAACCTGATCCTGATGAGGTTTGCAAACTCCAGGGAGCAAGGGTTGATCCTCGGAAACGAGCAGATCATCCCCGGAATAGTGCCCCATACGGTGGAGGAGTTTCGAGATATCGTCACCGAGACGAACGAGAGATACACCTTTCGGGTGGCGGGAACCCCCCTCTGGGACCCGGTCACAAAATCGCCCTTCGCCCTGGCGCACAAAAAAGATCTGCTCAGAAGACTTCCACCGGTCCGAAAAGGGGCGACCCTCATCACCAGCTTCGTCGCCCACCCCCTATTATCGGCTATATTCGATGAGCTCGGAGAGGGGGTGAACGTCGTCCCCGTCAACAAAGACATAGGCTGCCTGATAACCATCCGGGACCTGATGGAGCTGGACTTATCCGAGGTCAAGGAGACGGTGATCCTGCCGGGGAGGGCGATGGCCTGCGACTCGGACATAAAGAAGGCCCTCTCACGGGACGGAGTCCGAAGGCTCGTCCGGCGCGGCCCCGACCGGCTCACCGTCGACGGCGAGATGAGCATCAGCATGACCCCCGAAGAGGTGATCGAGATCGAGCTGGAGGCCTTCACCGACCTCATCGAGGAGATCAACGCTCTGGGGGTCTGAATTTGGAGACGAACGGGAGATCCGACTGGAGATGTATATGAAAACGAGATCGAGGAGGAGATGAAGATGAAGACGACGATCGTATCCCCGAAGACCTACACCTACGGCTCCCTCATCCTCGGCGGCATCCTCCGGGAGAGAGGACACGCAGTCACCATCACCCGGGACCTCTCCACCACCGGGGAGGTGACCCTCCTCAGCCTCTTCTCCACATCCCAGCTCCTGGACCCCGAGATCAAAGAGTTTGCGAAACGATCTTCGAAGATATATGTCGGCGGGCCCGTCGGCCTCGTCCCCGAGATCGTCCTGGGGGAGCTGGAGGTCGACGCCGTGGTGATGGGGGAGGGCGAAGAGGTCGTCGTGGACCTGGTCGAAGAAGGACCTTCGGCCGAGATCCCGGGCCTCGCCTTCCTCCAGGATGGTGAGGTGGTCAAGACAGAGCCGGTCCCCGCCTCCGACCTCGACCACGTCATGCCCCTCATCCCCGAGGACCTCAAGAGCCAGAACGTACGGGGAGCCAACGTCTACATCGAGACCCACCGGGGCTGCCTCGGCGGGTGCACCTTCTGCCAGGTGCCCCGGTTCTTCGGGAGGTCGATCCGGTCCCGGTCCCTCGAGAACATCCTGGCCGAGGTCCGGGAGATGAAGAAGATGGGCGTCGCGCGGGTCGCGGTCAGCGGCGGGACCGGATCCCTCTTCGGCTACGGGAAGGAGGTGAACAAGGAGGCCTTCATCGAGCTTCTTTCATCCCTGGCCGAGATCCTGGGCCCGAGAAACCTCTCCGTCCCGGACATGAGGGTCGACTTCGTCGACGAGGAGATCCTGGAGGCGGTAAGAGAGTACACCGTCGGCTGGGTATTCTTCGGGATCGAGTCGGGCAGCGAGAAGATGCTCAAAGTGATGAAGAAGGGGACGACTCCGGAGAAGAACCTGGAGGCGGTCGACCTCGCCCACCGCTGCGGGGTCAAGGTCGGGGGAAGCTTCATCGTCGGCTACCCCGGCGAGACCGAGGAGGACTACCAGGCGACCCTGGACTTCATGGACGAGGCGATGCTCGAGGACGTCTTCGCCAGCGTCGCAGAGCCCATACCCGGAACGCCTCTCGCGAAGCTCGCCCTGGACTATCCGAAGGACGATAACCTCCTCTACCGGGAGCACGCGGGCGATTATCGGGCCCTCAAGCTCTCGGAGGCGGAGGCGAGATGCTTCAACCTGATGCTCCACGGCCAGAACTGCAAACCGATCCCAAAAATAGTCGACGACGCCACCTACTCCGCCTTCCTGGAGGAGGCGAGGACCCAGGGCAGAGACGTGAGACGGGTGATGGACCTTCTGGAGAAGTACAGGGGCCAGATCGTCTGATGCCCTTCAGCCGTCTTCGTTTCTGAAGCCCTCTTCTCCGAAGATCTCCACGATCCACCGCTCCAGATCGTCCCTCGCCGCCCTAAGGGTCAACTTCCGCTCCTCCGGATCCTCCACCGTCAGGGGGTCTTTCAGGGGTATGAAGGCCCTCCATCTCCCGCTGGGAAAGAGGGGGCAGGGCTCGGAGTCGAAGTCACGGATCTTGGCCACCACGTCGAAGGCCTCGCGCCACAGCACCTTTGAGCTCTTTGACCGCTGACCGGAGATGTCTATCCCCCTCTCGGCCATCACCGCCACCGCCAGAGAGTCCACCTCCCGGGGGTCCACTCCGGCGCTGCGGGCGACGTACCGGTCGCCGTAGAGGTGGCGGAGGAGACCCTCGGCCATCTGGGACCGGGCGGAGTTGTGAGCGGAGAGGAAGATGACCTTCTCCTTATTCGACATGTCACCAAATTTGAGCCGCCGAATATAAAAAAGTTGCCAATATCAAAGAAGAATCTCGATCTATAAGGGCATTTCCAAAATTCGGTCCCGGCCATCTCTCAACTCTGATTTGCCAGAAA
>NZ_JBNGCU010000010.1:0-30642 GCF_049974945.1 Methanocrinis sp.
AGGAGCTTCTCGAAGAGGAGAGGGTCTCGGAGATCGAGATCGCCTGGGGCGGAACCAAAAAGCCGGAGAAGGCCGAAAAGAGGGAGCAGCCCCGAAAGGCGGATAAGAGCAAAGAAGATGCTCGCGACGAAGACGACCCCGAGGCGGGCTCGAAGGCCAGCGATCTGGAGGAGGGGCCGGTCGAGGAGGCCGAGCCGGAAGAGGAACCCTCAACGAACCAAGGCGAGGGCTCCGAGCCTGCAGAGCCGGAGAAGGACGACCGCCAGAGGTCCCTCTTCGACTTCTGACGGAATAGATTTTTTCCCTTTCTCAGAAGGTCTTCAGCTCGCCCTTCATCAGCTTCTCCTGGATCACCAGGATGTCGTCCAGCCACTGGTTTGCGACCTCTTCTGCCTCGGACTGGACGGCGGCGAAGTTCGCTCCATCCTTCACCGTCGTCTGGATGCTGAGCATGTGGGGCTGGTCGATGGGCTTACCTATCTGGGAGAGGATCCTGACGTAGACCTCGCCGACGTCGTCCACCTCGGCGGCGATCTTGTTTGCGATCTGGGTTGAGAGGAGGTTGTAGATCTTGCCCACGTGCCTTATGGGGTTCTTGCCGCTGGTCGCCTCCATGCTCATGGGCCGGTTGAGGGTGATGAGGCCGTTGGCCCGGTTTCCTCTTCCCACGGACCCGTCGTCGCCCATCTCCGCGGAGGTTCCTGAGACGGTGAGGTAGACAGATCCCGACTCGGGGTCGTCGGCGACGTTCATCTGGACTTTGACCTCCCTTTTCGCGCAGGAGCAGACGTTCTCCTCGATCTCCCGGACGATCTCCTGCTTCGTCTCCATGTAGTCATCGAGGTCGTCGAGGTGCCTTCCGACCATGGCGCAGGCGACGGTGAGGTTTATGGTCTCGCCAGACCTCATGGCCATCACCTTGACGTCCTCGCCGATGGCCGGAATCCTCCTCTTCAGCTCCATCAGGAACCTCTCGGTGTTGTAGACGACCGTCTCGGTCTCGGAGAAGGGGGCGTAGCCGACGCCGAAGGAGGTGTCGTTGGCGCCGGGGACCTTCCTCTTGAAGACGTCCTGGAGGTCGGAGGAGCCGGTCCCGATCTTGCAGTCTAGGATGACGTGGTCGCTGACGTCGATGTTGCAGAGTACGCTCTTGAGGTACTCCCTTGCGGTTCTCCGGGCGATGACGTCCACCGGGATCTCCTCATCGCCGAAGAACCGGGTGGCCCTCCCCGATAGCAGTATGTAGATCGGCTGGATGATCTCGCCGCCTCCGAAGGCGGGCCTGGACCTGCCGGCTACGAGCTGGGTCTCGTCGGTGTTGTGGTGGAGGACGGTCCCGACCCGGTCGGTGTACTCGTGGCAGAGGGCGCAGCTGATCGACTCCGCCAGGCCGTCGGCGATGCTGTCGGGGTGGCCTATCCCCTTCCTCTCTACAAGCTCGATCATCTGCTCTTCGATTGGCTGCTGGCTTATCTGCTCGACCTTGATATTTCTCGTCATGCCCCTTTCCTCGATAAGTCTCTGGAGGGGCTGAAAGGATCGATCACATATTAAAACTTCGCAACGGGAATGACAGAAGGGTGTTCTGATCGGAGAAAGAGCAAAAGGGGTAAATCTCGCCCAGTAGGTCCGTACTTCATGCGACTGGTTTACATGGCCGGGAAGGGTGGCGTCGGAAAGAGCGTCTGCTCTGCGGCGACGGGCATCTGGGCCTCCCAGCAGGGAAAGAAGACCCTCGCCTTCTCCATGGACCCCGCCCACTCCCTCTCCGACCTCCTCGAGGTCGAGATCGGTGATCGGCCCACGAAGATCGCCGGAAGCCTCGACGCCGTGGAGCCGGACCTTGCGGCCGAGGCGGAGAAGTTCTACGCCAGCTATCGGAGTCTCTTTCGAGCCCTCTTCGAGATGTTCCAGTTCGAGGTCCGGCCCGAGGACTTCGGCGTCGTCCCCGGAGTCGGCGAGCTGATCTTCATGGACCGGCTCTACGACGTCTACATGCAGGGCGACTACGACGTAGTCGTCATCGACTCGGCCCCAACGGCCCTGGTCCTTCCCCTCCTGAAGCTCCCCGACGTCACCACCGGCGTCGTCACCCGCCTTCTGGGGATGAAGTCGAGGTGGACGGGGATCTTCAACATGCTGGAGCCGGGCTTCGGCGACTCCATCGTCAAGGAGGTCCGCCGCCTCAGAACCAAGGCCGAGACGATGAGAAACGCCCTCATCGACCCCGAGATCACCACCATCTCCGTGGTCACCATCCCCGAGAAGGCGGCGGTGCTGGAGAGCGAGCGGCTGATCAGAACCGTCGAGGCCCACGAGGTCACCGTCGACTCGATCATCGTAAACCACGTGATGGCCCCCTGCGACTGCGACTATTGCCGCCGCCGGGCCGCCTCACAGAAGATATACATCGAGGAGATCAGGGCCAAGTTCGGGGAGAAGCGGATCGCCCTCCTCCCCTCCTACGGCGAGGAGGTGAAGGGCGAGGCGCTCGCGCAGGTGGCGCGCGACCTCTACGAGAAGGGGGAGGTGAGGTTGTAGGGGGCGGCTTTCGGCTACCCTTCTACTCTTGGAAAAGGGTGGGGCGGGTGGGTCGCGAAGAGGAGCGAATTGGACTTAGTTTCACTCTGGAATACCAATTATTGGAGATGATGAATATCGACCCGCATCTACCCCCACAGAATCACCACCCAACACTACCCTTCGCCGGAAAGCTTGATATACGAGTTTCCCCCTCAGAAAGCCGTAGTGGGCGTGTAGCCTAGCCAGGACAAGGCGGCAGCCTCCTAAGCTGTAGATCAAGGGTTCGAATCCCTTCACGCCCGCCAACCACAAAACCTCGTTTCTTCCTGCTCTTCTCATCCTTCTCCTATCCTTCTCCGCGCCCACATTTTGTAGTCCGCAGTCAGGGCACGATCTTGGATATGGCAACCTCGATGATGTCCTCGGCCCCTGCCTTTTTGAGCTGGGGGATGAGGAGGTTGATCCCGGACCGGTCGACGACGGACTGGACGGCGTAGTAGCCGGAGTTGTAGAGCTTGGAGACCGTGGGCCTCTTCATGCTGGGGAGAAGGGCGATCACGTCCTCGATCTGGTCCTCGGGCACATTAAGGGCGATCAGCACCTTCCCCCTGGCCCTGGTCACGGCGAAGAGCATCGTCTCGATCGCCTGGATCTCCTCCTTCTTGTCGGGATCGGCCCAGCTGTCCTTGTTTGCGATAAGCTCCGAGGTGGACTCCAGGATCACGTCGATGATCTTGAGGCCGTTTTTGACCAGGGTCGATCCGGTCTCCGTCAGGTCGACGACTCCGTCCGCAAGCT
Organism: Methanocrinis sp.; assembly: GCF_049974945.1. Taxonomy (NCBI): domain Archaea; kingdom Methanobacteriati; phylum Methanobacteriota; class Methanomicrobia; order Methanotrichales; family Methanotrichaceae; genus Methanocrinis; species Methanocrinis sp. The sequence goes on from NZ_JBNGCU010000010.1 coordinate 3,322, forward strand.
CGGGGACCTTCGCCTCCGTCGCGCCGTAGGAGTACTCCACCTCCACCGGGATGCCCAGCCCTTCGAAGAACTTCCTGGTCAGGCTCGGATACTCCGTCGAGATCCTGGACCCGGGGAGGACGTCCTTGGCGCTCTCCGCCCCCTGGGACTCGGGGACGGCGACGACGACCTTGACCTTTCCGGGACCCTGCTTGCCGTAGTCGAGCTCCGCCACCGTGACCACGTCGGCCCCCGACTCCACCACCCAGTCGGTCCCACTGATCCCCAGGTCGAAGTAGCCCTTGGCGACGTAGCTCGGGATCTCCTGAGGCCGGAGGATCTTCACCTTCCCCACCCGGGGATCGTTGATCCTGGCGTTGTACTCCCGCTCGGTCCTTTTGATCTCCAGCCCCGCCTGAGCGAAGAGCTGGAGGGTCTGGTTCTGCAAGCTACCTTTTGGAATGGCGATATTGATCATGGATAAGCACACCAACTCCCAGCAGGTACCCTGGGGGCTTTTATCTTTTGCCTTCCGCCTTCCGTTCGCGTCTTCCGTTCGCGTCTTCCGTTCGCCTTGTGCCTTCCGCCGTTCTCCCTCTTCCTTGCGCCTCCTGACTTCGATCCTCCGGATCAATCACAAATTTTAATATCCGGCAGGGGCGATCAAAAGAGGATGAACTTCAAAGAAGTCCTGGAAGGCCGCAGGTCTGTGCGGAGGTATTCTGACCGGCCCGTGAGCCGGGATACGATCCTCTCGCTCCTGGAGGCGGCGGAGACGGCGCCCTCGGCCGGAAACCTCAGGGCCAGGGAGTACTACGTCGTCATCAGCCCCGAGCTGAGGTCGGCGTTGTCGGTGGCCGCCTTCGGCCAGGAGCACCTAGCAGCGGCGCCGGTGGTGGTGGTCGTCTGCGCCGATCCGGCCCGGTCCGGGACGCGTTACGGCGATCGGGGCCAGCTCTACTCGATCCAGGACGCCGCCGCCGCCACCACCTGCCTCCTACTTGCGGCCCGCGATCTCGGGCTTGGTAGCTGCTGGACCGGCGCCTTCGACGAGATGGTGGCAAGAGATCTCCTGAACCTCCCCCGCCGCCTCGTCCCCACCGCGATGGTCTCCATAGGCTGGCCCGACGAGAGACCGGCCCCGCCACCGGGCCGGGATATGACGGAGGCCGTCCACTGGATCGAGTAGGGCTGAAGGCGGGGCTGCGGGAGATCGTCGAGGCCATCCTCGCAGGCTCGATATCCACCCAGGCGGAGCTGGAGAGGGCCAAGCGGAAGGTCGCAAGGGAGTTCGGCCTCTCCGACCTTCCCAAGAACGCCGATATCCTGGCCGCAGCAGAGGTGGGGGAACGGGACCGGCTCAAGCTCCTGGTGAGAAAGCCGACCCGGACCCTCTCGGGGGTGGCGGTGGTGGCGGCGATGACCTCTCCGGCTCCCTGCCCCCACGGGGTCTGCGTCCCCTGCCCCGGAGGCGTCGGCCGGAGGGACGGCTGCCCCACGCCCCAGAGCTACACCGGCAGAGAGCCTGCAGCCCTCCGGGCGATCCAGCAAGATTACGACCCCTACCGCCAGGTGAGAACCCGCCTCCGCCAGCTGGAGGAGATCGGCCACCCTCTGGACAAGGTGGACCTGATAATCATGGGCGGGACGATCACCTCCAGGCCCCTCGGCTACCAGCACTGGTTTGTAAAAGGGTGCCTGGAGGCGATGAACGATCACCTTCACCAGGACGGAGGACTGAAGGGCTCTGAGTCCCCAGGACCCCGGAAGAGCTTCCGGGAGGTGGCCAGAGAGAACGAGTCGTCGAGGGTCAGAAACGTCGGCACCACCTTCGAGACCCGGCCCGACTGGTGCAGGCCCGTCCAGATCCGAAATATGCTCATCCTCGGTGGGACCAAGGTGGAGCTGGGGGTCCAGTCCACCGACGATGACCTCCTCGCCGAGATGAGGCGGGGCCATACCGTCAGGGACTCGATCGAGGCTAACCGGGCCCTCCGAGAGGCGGGGCTAAAGGTGGGCTTTCACATGATGCCGGGGCTTCCCGGCTCCGATTTCCAGCGGGATCTGCGATGCTTCCGGGCCCTCTTCGAGGAGGAGGAGTTTCGGCCCGACTACCTCAAGATCTATCCCGCCCTGGTGGTGGAGGGGACCGAGCTCTACGACCGCTACCTACGGGGCGAGTACTCGCCCCTGGCGGACGACGAGGCCGCGGACCTGATATCCCGGATCAAGGAGATTATCCCCCCCTATACCAGGCTCCAGCGGGTCCAGAGGGACATCCCGGCCCCCGCGATCGCCGCCGGCGTCAAGAAGAGCAACCTCCGCCAGCTGGCAAGGGTGAGGTTGGAGGCGAGGGGGGGGGGCTGCAGCTGCATCAGGTGCAGGGAGGCAGGTCTGCGGGGCATCTCAGAGGGGGCCGAGGTCTCCTTGAGGAAGATCGCGTACCGGGCCTGCGGCGGAGAGGAGCGGTTCCTCTCTTACGAGGGGGAGGACGACACTCTGACGGGCTTTCTGCGGCTGAGGCTATCGGAGAAAGCCCGCGTTCGGGAGCTTCACGTCTACGGCCCCATGACCCCCCTCGGAAAGAGGGGCGGCTGGCAGCACCGGGGATTAGGATCGAGGCTCCTGGCCGAGGCCGAGGAGATCGCCCTGGAAAAGGGATACGATTCACTTGAAGTCACCAGCGGCATCGGGGCCAGGCCCTACTACAGGCGGCACGGCTACCATCTGGCGGAGCCTTACATGGCCAAGCATCTCTGATGATCTGACTTCTGATCATCTGATTATAGAGTTGCCATTAGAGTTGCCATCTTTTATCTAGACCACCTCCTCAGCGAGGGGGGCACTCAGGGATGCAGTGCATCGCCAGTAGTAGGAGGAGAAGCGCCGCAGCGATCAATACAAGATGGTCTCGGAACTTACTCCAACTGACCTCGGCCATCAGGACCTCGAGACTGGAAGTTGATAGGTGCGCCATCAAAATCATCTCGTCTCTTCAGATTGATCCGGAAAAAATGGATGCCATACGGCGACCGAGATTCTCTCGGGCCGCCCGGGGCAAAAACCGAACCTACTAGATTATTCTTGGATCTGATCCTTAATAACCTTGTCGACAATTCCTAAAAATAACGGCCACCTCCCGGAGTCTCATCCCGGCATGGAAAGGTCACGACGGCGGGCATCTGGGAGGATGCAGCTTCTGAGCCTGGGGGGAGGTCAGACCTTGCGGATCAGGATCGCTACATCCTCGCCGATCTCGATCCAGGCCCAGGCCCAGATCACGGCCTCAAAGGCCCTGATCAGGTCGCCCTTCTCCAGAAAGTACCGGCAGTCAGATAGATAGGCAGCGACGTTGGCCAGAAACCTATCCCCCTCATCGCCCCGGGCCGAGACCGTCTCCATCGCCTCCTCGGCTTTGAGGAGCCACTTCTCGGTCTCTGCCCTGAGGTCCCCCTCTAGGCTCAAAGCCAACACCATCGGTCAGAGCCAGCTCGAGCAACGGCGGACCTAATCGAGGATCTTGACCCCGAACTCGTCGGCATCGACCCTCAGCATGGTCTTGATCTGGTAGCCCTGGCCCTTCAGCCTCTCTGCACCAGAGCCCCTCTCTATCACGGCGACGACGTCCACCACCTCGGCCCCCGCCGCCTTCAGCGCCCCCAGGGTGGCCAGGGCCGTGCCCCCGGTGCTGATGACGTCGTCGACGACGATCACCCTGTCCCCGGGAGATACGCCGTTCAGATAGAGCTGCCCCTTGGAGTAGCCGGTGACCTGGCTCACCTCGATCTCTCCCGGAAGGCCGTACTTCCTCTTTCTGATTATAACGAGGGGTATGTCCGTAGAGAGGGAGAGGGCGGTACCGATGTGGATCCCCATCGCCTCGATGGTGACGATCTTGTCCACGTCGAGGTTTGCGGTCCGGATTATGTGGGTCGTCACCTCCCTTATCAGATCCGGCCTCACCTCGGGTACGCCGTCGGTTATGGGGTGGATGAAGTAGTTGTAATCGCCCCGTTTGTAGATGGGCGCCTCCAAGAGAGACTTCTTGAGCCGTTCGAGCAAACGAGAATCCTCCTTTACGATTCATGCAAGAGGGCGGCTCGGGTTTAAATTTTATGGCCAAAGCCGCCAGAGCTCCGATCATGCCCAAATACGAGCTTATTGGAGCAGAGGCTATGAGAGGAGGATTTACAGTTTTAGTGGCGGTTATCCTTTTTGCTTTGTACCTTTCACCGGCCGTATCGCAGCCACCCTCCGAGGTTCCCCCCGAGGAGGCGGCCTTTCTGAAGGTGGTAACTCCCGAGGACCTGGAAGCGGTTCCTACAGGCTTATGCCAGGAGCTCCAGGGGTATATGGACTGCACCTCAGGGAAGAAGGCCGATATCGTCTTCGTCTTCGACACCACCGGGAGCATGGGTGGAGAGATCGACGAGATGAAGTCCATATCCAAGGCCTTCGCCGACAACCTGGCATCCTCGGGCATCGATTACCGCCTCGGTCTGACCGAGTTCCGGGACTTCGACTACGATTGTGGAGGTCCGAGTCCCTGTGGAGGGTCCGATGACTTTCCTTACAGAGTCTACAACGGCGGGACGCTGACGGGAAGCTCTGACACCTTCAAGTCCTGGATCGACGGCCTGAGTCTGGGCTGGGGCGGCGACGAGCCCGAGTCTATCCTGGCGGCGATGATGCACACCGCCATCGACCAGAAGTGGAGGGGCGGCGACGCGGCGAAGATCGTGATCCTGATCACCGACGCTCCCGCCCATCCCGACGGCGACCGCTGCAACCAGGAGGGAGATACCCTCAACAGCGTGATCTCCGACCTCGCCGCCCAGGGGATAAAGGTCTATGCCGTAGGCCCCGACGAGGACTCGATAAAGACGATGACCTTTGAGACTGGGGGCAAGTTCTACCTCATCAGGTCCGGCGTGAACCTCGCACCGATCCTTGAGGATATCACGGGGATCATCAGCTGCAGCTTCGATATCGTGGCCGACGTCAGCTGCGACGAGGGCGCTCTCGAGGCCTGCGTCGAGCTGAAGGGGAGAGAGGGCCTGACGATACCCTACAGCCCCGGCTACACCGAAGCCTGGATCTTCGTAGCGTGCCCTGAGGCGGATAGCCGCAGATACGATCTGGAGTACGACCCCGAGAGGAACGCCTACTGTGCCGTCGTCGATCCGGTCTGCGGAGGCGAGGCGGGAACGGTAGAGGTGACCGTCTACGGAAGGGTCTGCGGCTGGAGCGCCGTGGAGCGGTTCCCGGTGGACTGCGATCGATGTCCCGAGCCGTGCCTGATCGTCAACGCCGGCGTGAATAAACTGATCTACAACTACGGCAACGCCGTATATTACAACGTCTCGGTGGCCAATAACCAAGACGAAAAGAGGAGGATCGCCATCTCCTACGGCTACGTCGACCCCACTCCGAAGACTCACATCATAGGGACCTTCATGCCCGACATATACCCTGGCGACGCCTACGTCTTCGCAGACTTCAAGGTGCTCGACAGCTTCTACAGCGGAAAGTACGTCTTCTTCGCCACAGCGACAGACGTCCACAGCCCCGATTGTTCCGCAAGCGATGCGATGCAGTTCTGGGTGGTGGAGGCCGACGGCGAAAGAGAGCTGATCCCTGCGAAGGGGAAGCCCGTCTGAGGATCTGATCTCAAAAAATTTTTTATTTTTTATGCCGTCGACACTCTCGTCTTCTCATTCGGCCGATGAGAGGGATTTCAGGGCCTCCTTGACCTCCTCGGCGTGCCCCTTCACCCTGACCCTCCTCCAGATCCGGGCGATCCTCCCTTCGGGATCTATGATCGCTGTGCTCCTAAAGACGCCCTGGTACTCCTTGCCGTACATCTTCTTCAGTCCCCAGGCGCCGTAGGCCGCGAGGACCGAGTGATCGGGATCGCTCAAAAGGCTCACCCCGATCCCCTTCCTATCCCTGAACCGCTGGTGGCTCGCCGGCGAGTCGGGGCTCACGCCCAGGACCTCGGCTCCCAGGGCCCGGAACTCCTCCAGGCTCTGGGTGAAATCGAGGGCCTCTCTGGTGCATCCGGCGGTGTTGTCCCTCGGATAAAAGTAGAGGACGACCCATCTTCCCGAGAGATCTTCAAGGCAGACCTCTCGCCCATCCTGGTCCGGAAGGCAGAACGGGGGAGCATCGTCTCCCGCTTCGATCATCTTCCTCTCGTTGCTCATCTCCTCACCTCTGGACAGTCTCAGACTGGTCCACGCTTATGCCGCTCAAAGATGTTTACTTTTTTTGCTCGCGACTTCCAGCCATCGGATAAGCCTCTGTAGTCCCGCCGTCCACAAACTATTAAATTCTTTTTATAGAGAAGATGGGCGACAGCAAGTTCGCCGGCCTTCGAGATGCCTCAACAAATTTTAAATAGAATTTCATCGCCTCTGTAGATCGAATGTTCGAACCGATCCTGCTCCAGATGGGGCCCGAATTCCTCCTGAGCAACATATGGATCATCTTCTTCCTGATCCTCTTCTTAGTCCCCATGATCCAGAGAAGGTACCTGGAGCAGAGCAGAAGGCGGCTCCTGGTCAAGATGGGCAAGAAGAGGGGGTCGGTGGTGGTGACCCTGATACACCGGCAAGAGGTCCTGAGCTTCCTGGGGATACCTCTCGCGAGGTACATCGACATCGACGATAGCGAGCAGGTTCTGAGGGCGATAAGGACCACCCCCAAGGACGTGCCCATCGACCTGATCCTCCATACGCCCGGAGGTCTCGCCCTCGCCGCGACTCAGATCGCCCTGGCTCTGAAGGCCCACCCGGCGAGAAAGACGGTCATCATCCCCCACTACGCCATGAGCGGCGGGACCCTCATCGCCCTCGCCGTCGACGAGATCATCATGGACCCCCACGCCGCCCTCGGGCCCGTCGACCCCCAGCTGGGGGACCGGACCGGATCTTACCCCGCCACCTCCCTCGTCAAGCTGATGGCGAAGAAGAAGATCGACGAGGTGGACGACAAGACGATCGTCCTCGCCGACCAGGCCCAAAAGGCCCTCAGCCAGATGGACGGCCTGGTGAGGACGATCCTGGACGGCAAGTGTGACGGGGACAAGGCGGGCTTGATCATCGAGGAGTTCGTCTCCGGTAAGTACACACACGACCACCCCTTCCTGGCCGACGACGCAAAAAGGCTCCTCGGCGACTGCGTCAAGACCGACGTCCCCGCCGAGGTCTATGACCTGATGAAGCTCTATCGGATGGAGGTCGCCAGGCGCAGGCCCGGCGTCGAGTACGTCCCGGTGACAGAGAAGTAAGAGCAGGTCTGGAATGAGCGGGAAGATCTATCTCTTGAAGGAAGAGGGAACTTTAGAGCCGCTGGAGGAGGAGGTTTACGCTAGCGAGGACCTACCTCAAACCCTGCTAGAAAAGTATCCCCACCTTCTGGCGGGCGACCAGATCGACCAGTCCGAACCTCGCCGATGGCTTCTGATCTCTCGGGAGATGGGCATCCCCGAAGAGGAGAACGGTCGCGATCGCCGGTCTCTGGACCACCTGTTTCTGGATCAGGACGGTGTTCCCACCCTGGTGGAGGTGAAGCGAAGCAGCGACTCCAGGATTCGCCGGGAGGTTGTAGGCCAGATGCTGGATTACGCTGCCAACGCAACAGTTTATTGGCCCATGAACGCCATCAGGGCCAAGTTCGAGGCGGCCTGTGAGTCGGAAGGTGGTGATTCTCGTCGGAAGGTGGCAGATCTTCTGAAGGCAGATCCCGAGGACGAGAAGGCCGTCGAGTATTTTTGGGATCGAGTTAAGACCAATCTGCAAGCGGGAAAGATAAGGCAGGTCTTCGTGGCAGACGGAATCTCGCCCGAACTCGGGAGGATCGTCGAGTTTCTGAACGGTCAGATGGATCCGGCCGAAGTTCTGGCGGTGGAGATGAGACAGTATGTTGGCGAGGGGCTGAAGACCTTGGTCCCCAGGTCATCGGCAAAACAGCAGCGACGAAGTCAGAACCGAATTCCAGGGGAGAGATGTGGGACGAAGAGAAATTTTTTCAGAGTTTGGAAAGTAGATATGACGTCGGGAACGTTGAGGTTGCCAGAAAGAAGAATCTACGAGTGGGCAAAGGAGAAGACCGACCTGATCGCTTGGGGTAGAGGGAGGTACGACGGCTCTTTCTCTCCGAAAGTGGATCATAAAGGGCCATATTACTGGACGATTGGGGTTTGGACGTACGGGAAGATCTACATCCCATTTCAGTAATCGAGTCCCCACTTTTCCCCTATCCCTGTTGAAGGGCGATACCGCCCTACAAAACTTCCTGGACTTTCTGGACTGGTTAGTTCAGGATATAAGATCTGTTTGAGGGCGTCTATTTTAACAGATACTCAGCAGCTCTGCTGCGAAGGTGCGCTGCCACAATTTGACTTGTGTATCTATATATGGACCAGTAAATATAAGACAGTACTGCAGAGTGCGTAAATCCTAAATCCTATAACGTACACTAGGAACGAATTGGAGGGAAGACGATCAGATCGACCTGGCTTCATATATCTGACAGGCTTCAGAAGAGGAAAGAGGAGTTCGACGGCCAGGTTATCCGAGCTGCATTGATCGGGGATATTGGAGGGCGATCAGGCGCTGGCCCGGAACTCTCCATGATGAGTTTAATCGTCTTCTGTGGAAAGATCGAGCTATTTTTGGAAAACTTCCGTCCGGGACCGGAAATCCTTCCGTATCCGGAGAAGGGGCGCACAGAAAAATCTGAGGCAAGAGCAGATGGATAGAGAAAGGCAGATTAAACTGTTGGGCCTGAACTTGGGCGTTGCCGCAGCCAACATAATTGTCTTGCCGGAGGTGCTCTTCGGAGGCGGTGCGTTGGCGACGGCCTTTGGCAGCGCGTTCATCTTCTTGAGCGGGGCCGGGTTGATCTACGGCAACTATAAGCTCTTCGCCGAGCCGGAGAGAGCAGATCCAACTCATAAAATAACGGCGGCCGAGGATTATATCGAAGAGCTGAACGATCACAGAGATCTCAAAACATTCGAAGAAACGATTGAACTGCTGCTCGATCAGATTGAGCGGCTGCAGAAGAAGAACAAAATTATACGGGATATCCTCCTGCAGATCTTCAGTGCGTCCGAGATGAGCTACAAGAAATTTGACGGAGTCATCTCTGAGGTGGAGAAGATATTCTTTATGAATATCCGCAGCATCATCAATAAAATGAATGCGTTCGATGAAGAGGACTACCTATTCATCAGAAAGAAACGCGACTCTGGGGACTTTTCAGAGCAATTTATGGAGAAGAAAATTGAAGTATATAACAAATATATTAATTTTATAAAAGCGGCTGCGGAAGATAATGAGGAGATCTTGCTGAAGCTTGATAAGCTGCTCTTGGAGCTCTCGGGCCTGAACAGCGTGGAGAGCGGCCAGCTGGAGATGATGCCCGGGATGGTCGAGATCGATAATCTGATCAAGCAGACAACGAACTATAAGAATTGAGGAGGGAGAATCAGCATGCCGAACGATGCCGATAAAAAAGTAATTTGGAAGATCATGGGGGCAACAGTTGGAGTATTTCTCTTAGTATATCTGTTAATTCCAGATGGTGGTACAGATAATCTGGCGGACATCATCGAAGACATCGATGTGAATACAGTCACACATTCTCCAGCCCCGGTCGACATTACTCCCGAAAATCCGATCGATACCTTACCCGATATCGATCACAGTTACCCGCCACAGGTTGAGAAAAGCACATCCAGCTACATCGAGATATTCTCCTCGACGGAGAAAGCAGGGAGCGGCACCGACGGCTGGCTGACAGAGGTGGCAAGAGACTTCAACGAGGCGAGAATAAAGATCGATGGCAAGAGGGTATCGGTAAGGCTCAGAGCAATCCCCTCCGGGGAAGCCGCCGATTACATTACTTCCGGGAAGTATCGGCCGGATGCCTATACGCCGTCCAATGAGCTCTGGGGCGAGGTGATCATCTCCCAGGGGGTTAAAGCCGAGCTGGTGGAGAAGAGGCTCGTCGGCAATGTAGCCGGGATACTGCTCACCAAGGCCAAGAAAGACGAGCTGGTAAACAATTACGGTGACGTCAATACCACGACGATTATCGATGCTGTCGCGAACGACGAGCTGGATATGGGCTACACCAATCCCTTTGCAAGCTCTACCGGGCTGAACTTTCTGATCTCGGCTTTATACGCCTTTGACAGCAGCAACTTATTGAGCGATAAAGCAGTAGCAGGATTTGAGGGTTTCCAGGCCAATATTCCCGTGGTCGCCTATACCACCTTGCAAATGAGGGACGCTGCCAAATCAGGTCTTCTGGACGGTTTTGTCCTGGAATACCAGACCTACGTGAATACACCAGATATAAGGCACTACGAGTTCACTCCCTTTGGGTTCAGGCACGACAATCCCGTGTATGCTATCGGCGATCTGTCGGCAGAGAAAAGACAAATCCTGAACGAGTTCGTCGAGTTCACCCAGCAGGAGAAGTACCGGTCTCTGGCCACCGAATATGGATTTAACGGCCTCGATGAATACCAATCCGAGACTGGACCGGTCAGCGGCGATGTGATAATTCAGGCCCAAAGACTCTGGAAAGAGGTGAAAAATGCCAAACCTATCTGCGCGATATTTGTGGTCGATGTCTCCGGCAGCATGGATGGCAGACCGCTGAGTAACTTGAAGCGCTCGCTGCTGGAGGGCCAGAAATATATCGGCGAGAATAATCTGGTTGGCCTGGTCTCTTACTCAGACGACGTCAACATCGATCTGCCGGTTGCCAAGTTCGATCTTGATCAGAGACCCCTGTTTGCCGGGGCGGTTTATGATATGCAGGCCGGCGGCGGCACGGCAACCTTCGACGGGATCGCCGTCGCCATGCAGATGCTCATAGAGCAGAAGGCTGCAGGTCCCGATAGAGATCCCAACCTGAAGCCGAGGATCTTCATACTCAGCGATGGCGAGACCAATGAAGGCCACTCGCTGAACGAGATCAGAACAATCGTGGAGGAGCTTGGAGTACCCATATACACGATCGGCTACAATGCGGACATCAAGGCACTGAAAGAGATCTCCAAAATCACTGAAGCTGCCTGTATTAACGCCGATACCGATGACGTTGTTTACAAGCTGCGCAACCTGTTCAATGCTGAGCTATAGATGGAGGAAGCTAAGATGGCTTTCACGATGGAGGTGCCCGATGAGGCGGAGATCAAGAAAGAGGTACAAGAGCAGGTCAAGCCAGCGCCAGAGGAAGTGGCCCAGCTTCAGCCTATAGTGGAAAGCAACGTTTCAGAGATTCTGAGCCTAGATATCGATGAGTTTGCCAAAAAGAGGTACATCCTGCAGTCAATAGAGTCCTTTGGGGCCGAGTCGATGAGGAGCTCGGCTGCCAAAAACTCTTTGCTGCAGTTGACCGTGGGGAACCTGTCTCGAGACGGCGATGAAGGCGGGGTTGTGGCAAAGGGCTTGATGGATCTGAACCGGGAGCTGAGAGATCTGGACCCAAGCCTGATCGATTTCACCAAGACCGGCATCTTCGGCAAGGTCTTCAACCCGGTCAGGGACTATTTTGTTCGATACCAGAGAGCAGATTCGGCGATTGCTGATATCATCCGCTCTCTGGAGAGAGGAAAGACGATCCTGAAGAACGATAACACCACTCTGGAGATCGAGCAGCAGGCACTGCGCAGTCTGACCAAGAGGCTGATGAAGGAGATCCAGCTCGGCATCCTGATGGACAGATCGATCGAGATGCAGATAGAGGCGGCAAAAGCCAGGAACGAAGACCCGGAGAAAGTCAGATTTGTCGCTGAAGAGGTACTCTTTCCGCTGCGACAGCGGGTTATGGATATGCAGCAGATGGTCATCGTCAATCAGCAGGGCGTAATGGCGATGGAGGTTGTGATCAGAAATAACAAGGAGCTGATGCGCGGGGTGGAAAGGGCCCAAACTGTGACCATTTCAGCTCTGCGAACCTCGGTGACGGTTGCCGGCGCTCTCTATCACCAGAAGATCGTCCTGAAGAAGATTGAAATGCTCAATGAGACCACAAATGATATCATCAGCAACACCTCGCAGATGCTGAAGGATCAGGGGGCGGAAATCCAGAGACGATCGATGGAGTCCAATATCTCCGTCGAAGGGATGAAGACCGCCTTTGCCGACGTCATGGAGGCGCTGGACTCCATCAGCACCTATAAGCAGGAAGCTCTGCCCAAAATGCGGGATACTATCAATCAGTTCAAGGAGCTGGCCGCCAAAGGCGAAGAACAGATTCAGCAGCTTGAGAAGGGCAATAAACTTGCACTTAGATGAAGAATCTCATCCGGATCCAATGAGGGTGAATGCTCCCCTCCCTAAAGGGTGGGGCTTATATCGCTTTTGCGAAGAGATTGCATCCCCAGTCTCAGAATGTTGATCGCTGCATTCTCGTCACGGTCCATGACCAGCCCGCACCGAGGACATTCATGGACACGATCCGATAGTGACTTCGGAGCTTTCACCCCACACCTAGAGCATAGCTGACTCGTGTTCCTGGGATCTACCAGTACCGCTATCGAACCGGCGCTCTCAGCCTTATACGATGTGGTTGTGACTAGCATCCTCCAAGCTGCGTCAGATATGCTTTTAGCCACGCAGTGGTTTTTGAGCATATTCGTGACATTTAGATCTTCGAAAGCAATCAGACCATATTTCGAGACCAGCTGATTGCTTATCTGATGAGCGAAATTGTATCTTCTGTTAGCGATCCGTTCGTGGACTCGCTGTACTACCTTAACGGCCGCCCTTCTCTGTGAAGTTCCTTTGGCGCATTTAGATAGCCGTCTCTGAGCTTTGGCCAACGCCTTCTCTTCAGATCGAAAGAATCGGGGGTTATCGATCTTCTCTCCGTTGGACATCGTGGCGAAACTTTCCAGCCCCACGTCAATGCCTACCGATAATCCGTCTTTCCACGGTGGCTTAGGCAGATCGTCGATCTCCACGGAGAAGCAGGCAAACCATTGTCCAGCGTTCGCTCCATCTTCGATCTCTGTGATTTTGTTGGATAGAGCCTGAACTTGTAAGCCTTAAGCATTGAAATATAGATCGTCTTTATTGCTTAAATAGTCGTCCATAGACGGATCCAGGGCAAAAGGCTCCGCTTTCATCCCCACCCTGAAGGGTGGGCCTTCCCGCTCTGCCCTTCGCAATCCCGCGAGGTAAAAGGGAGCAAAAAGCGAGATTTTGACCACCCCCAGTCAGCTCATTTTTTATTCAATATCCTGCTGTAGACCTCTTCGGTCTCTCTTGCGATCTCGTCCCAGGTGAACTCCCGCTCGAGCCGCTCTCTTCCGGCCCGGCCGAGCCTCTCCATCTCCTGGGGGTCATCCAGGAGCTGGTTTATGCACCAAGCTATCGACTCGGGCTGGATATAGGCGAGGAGGCCGTCCTCGAAGTTCTTGATTATGCTGATGGCGTCGGTGGCCACCACGGGCTTTCCCGCATCCCAACCCTCCAGGACCACGATCCCGAATGGCTCATTTCTGCTGGGAAGACAGATCATGTCGCAGGCGTTCATCCACTCCTCTTTGACGTTGCTTGGGGTGTAGCCGAGAAAGATGCAGGACCCATCGACCCCCAGCTCCCGGGCCCTTCCTTCGCAGATCGGCCTCATCCCTCCGTCGCCGATGAAGACGAACTTCACGTCCCAGTGGCGGGCCAGGACGTGGGGGACGGCCTCCACCAGGATGCAGGGCCCCTTCTGGTAGTTCATCCTGCCGCAGAAGAGGACCACCGGGGCGAGAGGATGGACCCCGTACCTCTCCTTGACCCTTCCCGGATCGACGGTGCGCCTGCAGCTTCCGATAACCAGGCCGTTGGGGATGATCTCGATCTTCTCTGCCGGGATCTGGTAGAGCATCATCAATTCGTCTTCCATCCTCTGGGTGGTGGTGATCACCATCGCCGACTCGTAGCCAGCGAGCCATTCCCGGTGGGAGATCTCCCTGGGCACATAGTCGCCGCTGAAGTTGTTCCCGCTCCTTCCCCATTCGGTGCTGTGGAGAGTGATCACGTAGGGGATGTTGTAAGTGGCCTTTATCCTGCTGAGGGCTGCGACCGGGTGCCAATCGTGGCCGTGCACCAGGTCGAATTTGCCGAATAGCCTCTGGACGTGCCCGAACCGATCGAAGATGGCGTCGCACATCCGGTCCATCTGGGCGAGGATATCTCCGGAATGATCGAAATCCACCCTCTGATAGTGAACGCCGTTGATCTCGTCGTAGGAGCCGAAATCTCCCCGCTGGGTGAAGACGTGCACCTCGTGCCCCCTCCTCGCGAGAGCTTCGGAGAGTTCCGAGACGTGGGGGGCGACGCCCCCGACCTTCGTTGAGTAAAGGCTCTCCCAGGAGAGCATCCCTATCCGCATTTCATCCACCATATCAAGATATGATCGCTTTTCGTCATTTCGCCGGTCTCGCACTTCAATAAGTTTGTTCGCCAATTTTTGCTACAATTTCTTATGCTGTCGGCTGATTAACCTTTCGGTTTTAGCCGATTATGGTCGATCTTTTGGCGGAGATATCAGGCGTCCTTCGAAGGCACAATCAAAAGATGACGACGGCGATGCCGACAGGAGGAGATCCTCGGATCCGAAGAGGTCAAACCTCCCGAAGATCTCGGGCGGCCTCCTCGGGCGGCACGGTGTTGATGAAGATCCCGGTGTTCTTCTCAAAGCCCGCCACCGTCGATATCGCCGGCTGGATCCTGATGTTGAGGTGGTAGCGACGGTCGGGAAGCTGGCTGATCGAATAGTTGTAGGGAGGACCGGATAGGAGCCGATCGAGCCTTCTGAGCGCCTCGCCCAGGACCTGGCCGAGGTCTTGTAGATCGGCCCGATCTAGCTCTTCCAGAGATGAGAGGTGCTTTCTCGGGAGGATCCAGGTCTCGTAGGGAACCTGAGAGCAGAAGGGGGCGATGAGGACGAAGCCCTCGTTCTCAAAGATCAGCCTCTCCGAGGTCGCCTCCCTCTCGGCGAGGCTGCAGTAGGGGCAGCGAGGTGCAGAGGTTGCGGTGTCCATCTCCCTGATCAGAGCCGGGGGGACGATGGGGAGGGCTATGAGCTGGGAGTGGGTGTGGCTGATGGAGGCCCCCGCCACCCTCCCCCAGTTCTTGAAGATGGAGACGTACGCCACGCCCTCTTGGGATATGCGACGGCTGTACCGATCTCTGTATACCAAGACCAGCCGTTCGAGCTCCTGCCGGCTGAAGCGGGCCGGGTCGCTCTTGTGATCTGGGGACTCGACGATCACCTCGTGGCCGCCGCGAGCGAACTCCGCCACCCACTCTTTAGTGGGCGGCTCTGGTTTCGGCGTCGCCGCAGGGTAGAGGTTTTGAAAGGACCGCGCCCACCAGTTTTTGACCCTATCTTCACCGTCGGAGAAGATGCCGTCGTCGGTGTAGACGGCGACGGCGGGGGGCGTCATCTCCTCGTTTCCCGGACAGAAAGGGCAGGTATTGGGGTCGGACCGCTCTTTTGTCCCCTCGTGCTTGAAGTCAGATGGCCTCTTTCCCCTCTCGGCGGCGATGATGCAGTAATCGCCGAGGAAGTAGTGGCGCCTCATCTCCGGGATGAGACCACCCTCTCGTAGATCTCGAGGGTCTCTTTGGCGGCCCGGGGCCAGTTGAAGAGGTCGAGGCACTTTGCCCTCCCGTTTCTGCCCCACTCCCTCATCCTCTCGGGGTCCTCAAGGACGAGTTTTATCCCCCAGGCGATGTCGCCGGGCTCGTGCGGGTTGACGTGGACCCCGGTGGGCCTCTCCGAGGAGGGATCGTCCACGATCTCCCGCAGCCCCGAGACGCCGCTGGCCCCGACGACCGCCGGCCGCTCCATGGCGGCGGCCTCCACCCCCACGATCCCGAAGGGCTCGTAGAGGCTCGGAAAGACGCAGAGGTCGGCGAGGGCGTAGTGATGGATCTTCGCGTCCAGGTCCAGAAAGTCAGATACGACCTTCACCGACTCACCCAGGGGCTCGGCCATCGCCCTGACCCGATCTTCGAGAGTCCCTCTGCCGACGACGATCAGCTTCGCCCTCGGATGCTCAGCCAGGACTTCTGGCATCGCCTCCAGGAGCGGGATCACCCCCTTGACCGGCTCGAGCCTTCCGACGAAGAGGATCACCTCGTCCTCCTCCCCGATGGAGTACCTCTCCCGGAGCTCCTCGATCCTCTTCGCCTTGATCTTCGAGGGGCTGAAGACGTCGGTCTCGACGCCGTGGTAGCAGACCTCGATCTTTTCTTTGGGGATTCCGAGGCTCGCCAGCTGCTCTCTCATGGCCAAAGATACGGTGATCACCCCGTCGGCGATGGCCCCTCCCTTCACCTCCAGGTCGACGATCTGCCGGTTTGGGGCCGTCTCCCTTCCCACCTCCAGGCTGTGGACGTGGTAGATGAGGGGCATCCCCTCGCTCCTCTTCGCGGCCATAGCTCCGGGAAGGCCCAGCCAGTCGTGGGCTACACAGAGGTCGAAGGGCCCCCTCTCCCTTAAAGAGGCCGCAGCAAGCTGGTTGTAGCTCATGAGGTCGTGCAGGAAATCGACGCCCTCCCCCCAGGCATGGGTCCGGGCCGAGAGGAAGGGCTCCCATCCGTCTCTCATGGGCAGGGCCGTCTCTCTGAATATGGATATACCGCGCCTCGTCTGCCTCCGCCTCAGATCGCCGTCACCGAGGGTGAAGACGGAGATCTTGTGGCCGAGGGACGCGATCTCCCTCGATATGGAGTCGGCGTAGACGCCGAGACCGCCGAAGACCCGAGGGGGAAACTCCAGGCTGAAGTAAGCTATCTTCATCATTCGCCACCATCCTCAAAACCTATGGTCTCTGGAGGCATGCACCTGTCCAGCTCTGAGCTGACCATGAGGTTCTTGTAGTACTCCAAGACAGGCTCGGTCCAGTTCATAAGCTTCGCCAGGGCGAAGGACTCCTCGCAGAGGAGCCGGTACTTCACCTGGTCTTCCAGGTAAGTCCAGGTGAAGTAATCGAGGGCCAGGGCGTAATCGAGGATCATCTCCTGGTGGGCGGCCTCGATGTTGTCGACGACGACGACCCCCCCGAGGCCGGTCACCAGCCGATCCACCTTCTTCAGGGCGTCGCTGAAGCCGCAGGCCCGGCTGACGATGCTGGGGGTCCCCTCCCTTCCGGCCTCCAGGCCGGTTAGAAGGAAGGGCTCGTACTGGGATGGGAATATCCCCGCGACACATCCCGCCATGATCTCGTCCGCCCTCATGTTGAGGCCGCCGTCGTCGGGCCCCACCCACTGAGGGTAGAGGACGGCCGAGGCCTGCCTCTTGCCGGAGGCCATGCTTCCGGCGTCGATTCCCAGATCGTAGATCATGTTGTTGAGCCTTATCTCCTCGCCCACCGGAACCTCTGAGGGGAGGTTGATTGGAAAGCCGTCAGGGAGCTTGTCCTTCGGCTTGGGTCCGTGAGAGGTGATGAGGAGACATACCACCCTCATCTTATCTGCAAACCTCTGCTCGAGCCGTCTGTGTTTTATGAGGTGATCTTGGAGGAGGATGGAGTCGAGGAGCTGGGGGTAGCCCTTGTTCTCCAGCTCCAGACGGGATATGGTGAAGACGGGGAGGATGTCCTCGGGATCGATCAGCTCTCCTCCGAAGACCGTGTGGATCTTCTCCGAGAGAAACTTCTGAATTTTTTTTCTGCAGATATTCTTCTTCTTCCAGTCTATATATCTGACGTCCAGGTCGATCCCGTTTCGAATGACGATCCCGTCCAGTTTGTGAAAGAGCATCGCTTCGCGCATCGTCGAGTCCCCCACGAAGGAGACCACGTCGGCGTACCGTGCCAGGGACTCGAGGGTGGCCATGCCGACGGGGACGTTGGGATCCCAGGCTCCGTCGTTATGGGCGACCTTCTCCAGAGACCGATAGCCAGAAGACCTCCCCGGCACTGTGGCGTGGAGGGTGGCCATCGTCCGAACGGGGACCCCGAGACACTTCAGCCTGGCCAAGGCGTAGAAGGTGGGAAACTCATGGCAGTGGAGGGAGACTCTCATCTTCGGCATCACCGACATGGCGAACTCCGAGATCGCCTCGTCCCCGTACTTCTTGGCCTTCTCCTCGCCGAGGGACACGAGATAGCGGACGAACTGGGAGACGGCGTAGGAGAGTCCGAGGTAGTGGGTGTACTCCGGGCCGTAAGGGGACCGTTCGAACTTCATCGAGTCGAGCCCCGAGATCTGCCAGGCCTCGGCCTTGATGGCGTTGGCGAGGGTCATCTTAGAGCCGTATCTGTTAGTGATGATCGAGTCATAATAGGCGGTGTTGAAGAGGAGGTAGCCGATGGGGTGGCCTTCGACCTCGGTCTGGGCAGTTATGACGTCGATCCCCTCGGTCTTGAGATGGTCGAGGGCGCAGGTGAGATCGTCGTTCATATCGAGAGGTTCGAGGCCGCTCACATCGGTGACCCTGGACTTGCCCTTGTTCCAGTCCGACCCCTGGGTGGGGTAGTAGGGGCCTGCCACCAGGATCTTGAGGTCGCACTCGATCTCATCTTTGGCGGCGAGCTCTGCGAGCACCCTCGCCTCGGCGTCGATGACGTTCCATATCCCGCCCATCTTGTTGCAGACGGGACCACCCTCCTCCCCCGCCAGGACTATCCAGCGCTTTATCATGAGAATCAGACCTCCGACAAACTCACGGATAGGGCGATAGGGTCGAGACCGCCAACCCGTCGTCGGAGATGTCGAGGACCCTTATGCTGTTTGAGATCCTCGACCCCCTCATCTTCATCATGTAGATGGAGCGGACCATGTTGTTTCCGATACGATCCCTCTTCAGTATGGTGCAGGAGTCCGCCCCGTACTCCATGATCTGGGTCATGCCGAAGGCCTCGCTGATGGTGATCATCGCCGTAACCCCGGTGGACCTCAAATCGCCGAAGAGATCGTCGGCGAGGGACCTCATGACGAAGGGCGACTCGATGGCGGTGAAGAAGGCCATGAGGTCGTCGATGAGGATCCTCTGGGGCTTCTCCTCCTGGACCTTCTTGTTCACCAGCTTTCGAAAGTTGATCAGAAACTCTGTGGGGTCGGTCTCGATGCTCTTCTGGAGCCGGAGGACGGGGTCGGTGACGTCCACCATCACCAGCTTTCCCTCCTCCTCCAGCTTCCAGAAGTCCCACTTGAAGGAGGAGTACATCTCCCTTTTCAGGTATTCGGCGCTCTCCGATGGGACGATGATCATCCCCTTCTCGCCGTTTTTTATCCCCTCGTATATGAACTGGGAGGCGAAGACGGTCTTGCCTGTGCCCGATGCCCCCGTGACGGTGTTGACGGTCTCTCTGTGAAATCCTCCGTTCACCAGGTCGTCGAAGCCCGGTATTCCCGAAGGAACCTTCTCATACGCTTTTGATGATTCGTCCACTTTTTCCCCTCCTGAAAGACTCTATTCACCCCAGAGTAATTATTTTTACCGGTGAAGGGCAGAAGGTTCTCATCAATACTGCTCATAGATCCACGATCTCTCGGCTGGAAAGAGGATCTCGATGAGGCGAGCGGTCTTATCTGAGGCCCCATCGGTGCCAGAGCCCGTATACAGCGTTGCAGGGAAGATATCGGGTCGCACGTGTTGCAGCTCCTGCCAGGTCCGGTGCCCCAGGACCAGAGGAGCGAAGAGGTCCTCGCTGAGGAATAATGTGTTCGGACATTCCTCTTCGCTTCCGGATGTGACCGATTCGATCCTTCCTCCGGACCAATTGAGATCGATTTGGTTTTTATAAAAATCAAGCCGCAAAATCCCGGAGAAGCCAGCAAAACTGCTCTCCTTCAGGCGCGCCTCCAGGATGGGGGCGATCTTTTCGAGAAACTTCGTCTTATCCGGAATTTTTATCTGCCAGGCATAGGCTCTCCCCACCGACGCCCCGAAGGAGTGGGCCGTCTTCCCTGCGACCGACTCGCAGGAGAGGTTCAGCCGGATGTACGGCTTCACCTGCTCTCTGCATCTCTTCTTGCAGAAGGCGAAAAGGTTCGTCAGGGCGTCGTCAGATATGGATTCGCTGATCTCGCTCACGATGAGTCCGTCTCCGAAGCCCTGCCGAGAAATCCTGAAGTAGTATTTCTCTTCCGTCTCTCGGCCTTCCATGATCCAGAACTCCGAGCCGCATCCGATCTTCGGGCTGAAGGTCAAAAGGTAGTTCCATTTTGCCCCGTCCCTGAAGACGGAGAGGAAGTTCGACCTTCTATATCGCTCGTCCTCTTCCAGGAGAAAAGGTATGTCGCCGGTCTCGGCGAGCCGAAACTCGTAGGAATCATCGTCGGCCAGATCAGGCGCGAGATGGAGGGGGATATCGATGTGAGGCTCCAGGGGGATTGAATAATGATATCCGAAGCGGCGATAAAATCCCGGGATCCCCTGGACAGCGGCCAGGTCGAACCCCTCCTCCTCCAGGGTCGCATCGAACTCCCGGTACAGGAGCCTCATCAGCCCCTTGTTCCGGTGGGCCTCTCCCGTTCCCACGATCCCCATCTCGGCGACTTTGAGCTCCGTCCCCGCCATCTCCCAGGTCCAGGGGATGAGGGCGAAGGCCGCGGCTATCTCTCCGGTCTCCTCCTCGACGGCGATGAACCAGCGCTCGTTCTTCATGCCCGGAAAGTGGAGAAATATCGTCTCGGCGAAGTCTCCTACATCCTCAGGACGAAAGATCTCGGTGAAATGATGGCGGAGCTTTCTGGCATCGTCTAAAGATTCGGCCCGTCTTATCCTGTACTTTGAGTCCATAGAATCGATTCCCTCGGTTTTATAGCTTTCATATATCAACCTAAAAGGTTCTGGCGATCTCTGACCTTTCAGAGCCGATTTTGGTCACAACCTCGTTGAACCAAATATTTATTGAACTTGATAGACAATATACCAGTATGCCATTCATCCCGCCCCACCGGTCCGGCGGAGGTTGCCTCGATGCCGACGAAGATCCGAACGATCCCGGTGAGGTCTCATGACCGACGTCTGCCTGTGCTTTGAGGTCCACCAGCCTCTGAGGCTGCGAAAGGAGTTCTTCTGGAACGGCTCGCCGATGAGGAAGATCGAGCCCGACCAGATCTTCGACTTCTACTTCGACGGCCCAGAGAACCGGAGGATATTCGACCGGGTCGCAGAGAAGTGCTACCTTCCGACAAACGAGATCATCCTCGAGGAAGTGAGGCGCCACCAGGACTCAGAGCGGCCCTTCAAGGTCGCCTACAGCTTCTCGGGGGTCTTTCTCGACCAGTGCGAGAGGTATAACCCCGAGGTCCTCGCGTCCTTCGTCCGGCTCGTAGATACCGGGATGGTGGAGGTCTTGGAGCAGACCTACCACCACTCCCTAGCAGGCCTCTACGAGGACGAAAGGGAGTTCGCCGAGCAGGTCAAGATGCACCGGGAGAGGATATGGGACAAATTCGGCGTAAAGCCCCGGATCTTCGAGAATACCGAGCTCCTCTACGACGACCGGATCGCGAAGATGGTCGAGGATATGGGCTACGATGGGATCTTCGCCGAGGGGGTGGTCGCCCCTCCAAATCACGTCTATCGGCCCGAGGGGTGCGAGAGGATATCGCTGCTCCTCCGGGACTATCAGATCACCGACGACATGGGCTTCCGGTTCTCGGCCCGGTGGTGGAGCGAGTACCCTCTCACCGCCGTCAAGTACGCCTCATGGATCGCGGCAAAGCCCGGCGAGGTCGTCAACATCTTCTGCGACTACGAGACCTTCGGCGAGCACCAGTGGGCGGACACCGGGATCTTCGAGTTTCTGAAGTTCCTCCCCGGCGAGGTCCTGAAGTGGGATCACCTGAGGTTTGCCACCCCCAGCGAGGTGCTGGAGAGAAACCCGCCCCTGGAGACCATCAGCGTTCCTGCCACCACCTCCTGGGCCGACATCGAGAGGGACACCAGCTGCTGGCTTGGAAACGCTCTCCAGTGGGCCTGCTACACCTACCATCGGAGGCTTGAGGGCCCCATCAAGGAGAGCGGCGACCGACGCCTTCTGGAGGTCTGGAGGACCCTCGGCCTCTCCGACCACCTCTACTACGCCTTCACCCACGGAGGCGCCCCCGGCGAGGTCCACAACTACTTCAGCCCCTACGGCAGCCCCTACGACGCCGCCATCACCCTCTTCTCCGTCCTCTCAGACCTCAACTATCGGGTGAAGTCCTGGGTCGCCGCCGCCGCCGATCCCTTCATCTTCTCGACCGGGATCGATCAGTTCACTGGAGACGCCGCCTGGGGCAGGAGAAGCCTGGCGGAGGCTCTGGAGAGGGCCGAGATCGAGTCCCTCGAATACCACGCGAAGAGAGGAGACCTCTCGGCCTGGGCGAGGGGGAGCCTCGGCGATGCCGACCTGGCCGGGAGGCTGGAAGAGGCCGAAGGCCTCCGGGGAGAGGATCTGAGGGCGGCTCTTCTGGGGGTGGTGGAGGCCGCAAGCAGGGGCAGATCAAAGAGGAAGAGGGCAGCGCGAGATGAAAAGAAGGCCGACCCAGAAAGGGGGAGGAAGAAGAGATGAGCATCGATCTCAGGTTTCATCCGAAGAGCTATCAAGAGGGGACAGAGCGCGAATGGTTGATCACAAACGGCCTTGGGGGCTACGCCTCCTCGACGATCCTGGGAGCGAACAGCAGGTCCTACCACGGCCTTTTGGTGGCGGCGAAAGACCCGCCGACGGAGAGGACGCTCCTCCTCTCCTCCCTTGACGAGGAGCTCGTCTCCGAATCGGGCCGCTACAACTTCGCCTGCCACCAGTATCCGGGAACGATATACCCCCAGGGGTTCCGCCACCTGGAGGAGTTTCGGCAGGACCCTCTACCGACGTTCCTCTATCGGACCGAGGACGGGGCCACCGTCGAGAAGAAGGTCTGCATGGCCAGCGGCGAGAACACCACCGTCGTTAGGTACGAGATCGAAGGGTACGGCCTCTTCAAAGTGGTCCCCCTGGTCAACTGCAGGAGCTTTCACGTCGCATCTCGCGCCCCCTCGATGAACCAGGAGAGGATTGATCTTGAGGGAGGAGGGAGCGGGGTCCGCCTCCGCTCGAACTGCGACTTCGTCCTCGTCTCCGACAGGGCCCGCTACGTCCGAGAGGGGCTCTGGTTCAACAACCTGGAGTACGAGGTCGAGAGGCAGAGGGGCCTCGCCTGGACGGAGGACTCCTTCTCCCCAGGCCGCTTCGAGGTCCAGGTCGACGGCCGCCTCACCTTCAGCATAGTCGCTTCAATCGACAGAGATTCTCCGGATGGGGCGGAGGAGCTCGTGAGCCGGGAGGTGGAGAGGATCAGACACCTTGCGGGAAACAGGAGGCGCGACCCCAGGTTCCGACGGCTTGCCGTCGGATCCGATCAGTTTCTGGTGCAGAGGGGCGGGGGAAAGAGCATCATCGCAGGCTACCACTGGTTCAACGACTGGGGGAGGGACGCCATGATCTCCCTTCCGGGTCTCCTCCTCACCACCCGCAGGTTCGATGAGGCCCGGGCCGTCCTGGCCACCTTCGCCGGGGCGATGAAGGACGGCCTCCTCCCCAACGACTTCGGGGCCGAAGCCTACAACACCATCGACGCTGCCCTCTGGTTCTTCTGGTCGGTCCACAAGTACTGGGCCTACTCCGGCGACTCCGACCTGGTGGAGGAGCTCTTCCCGGCCATGAGGGCGATCGTCGACCGCTACGCCCGAGAGACTCCGGGCTCCTTCTGTGACGATGACGGCCTGATCGCATCAAAGCCCGGCCTAACCTGGATGGATGCGAAGTTGGGGGGCGAGTTCGCGACCCCTCGGGCTGGGAAGGCCTGCGAGATCAACGCCCTCTGGTACAACGCCCTGAAGGCGATGGAGCTCTTCGCAGAGGTGCTGGATGAGGATTGGGACGGCGGTCTCGCGGAGAAGGTCGGTGAGAGCTACGAGAAGTTCTGGAACCCCGATCTCGGATGCCTATACGATCTGATCGACGAGATCGACCCGGCCATCAGGCCGAACATGGTGATAGCGGCCTCCCTACCCTTCACCCCCCTGGACGACCACCAGATCGGCGAGATAGTGGCCGCGGCCACCGAGGAGCTGCTTACGCCCGTCGGCCTGAGAACCCTCTCGCCGAAGGACGCCGCCTACATCGGAAGGTACGGGGGCGGTCCCGCCGAGAGGGACCGGGCCTATCACCAGGGGACGGTCTGGCCCTGGCTGATCGGGCCCTATACGACCGCCCGCCTCAAGGCGGGCCGCGGCTCGAAGAAGGAGAGGGACGAGGCCAGGGAGCTTCTGAGGCCCCTCATGGACCTCGAAGGCCAGATCGGGGTGGGGACGATCTGCGAGGTCTTCGACGGAGACGAGCCCCGCCGACCCGGAGGCTGCATATCCCAGGCCTGGTCGGTCGGAGAGGTGATGAGGGCCTGGTCGGAGGACGTGATGGGAGGGGCGAGGAGGCTGAAGAGGGGTGGCGTATAGGGGAAGAAGGTTACTCCTCCTCTATCTAGAGTCCCCAGTCACCCTCTTTCATCGTCCCAAACGCTCCTCAAATCCCTTCTCGATAGCGCCTACTCGGCAGGCGTAGCTTCAGAAGGCGGGGGCATCATCGTCATCAGCATGTCGAGCCAGGAGGGGGCCGCCATCGCCTCCTCCGGCACCACGATCTCCACCGGCACGTTGTAGTCGGAATATACTACCGTCGAGTCGGATTCGATCTCCATCTCCAAATCGCCCATCTCGTTGACCGGAAGGCCCATCATATCCGCGGTCATGGTCAGCCCCAGAGAGACGTGGTTTTTCAAGGGCAGGTGGGACTCCTTGGAGATCCAGGTCGTCCACTCTATATCGCTCTCCTCGAAGATCTCGGTCATGTTCATGGCGTAAAACGGCATCGATCCCATCTGCTGGTTGAGGATCATGGTGAAGGTCTCCATGTCGGGGACCACCTTCACCTTGTAGGCGGCCTCGCCGTTGACCTTCTCAGACCCCGCCAGCTCGATCTGTGAGGCGTTGAGAAGTTCCGCCTGGGTCTTCACCTGGTTCTGCTGGTCCCACATCTCTTCGGGCATCCCAGGCATCTTCGTCCAGTTCCCGTCGACTTTGGTGTACATGGTATCACCCTTCATGTAGACCTCCATCTCAGAGACGATCTCTCCCGTCTCCTCAGAGCTGGTGGTGGTGATCATGGTCATCTTCATGGCGCGGGCGGTGACGTTCAGCACCCCGGAGCCCGCCGAACTCGTATCGAAGGTCATGGTCCGAAGGCTTCGGTTCGTCTCCGAGTGGTTGATCACTTTAATGGTCTGCTCCATATCCACGGTGAAGGCGGCAGTCTCGATCTCCTCCACCGACTCGATCATCATCGCCTTCAGCTCCTCCGCGCTCGGCTTCTCCTCCAGGCAGCCGGAGAAGGCGACGACCATCAAGGCCAATAACAGTAACAGTTTCTTCATGTGACCATCCCTCTCTCCGACGCACTATTTCATACTATCGTTCAGTTTTCGAGGACCTCACCGATCGCCGAGGTTCTTTCGGACCCCGCAGTAGCCGACCTCGGCCCTCTCCCGGATGCAGAAGAGGCAGACACCCAGGATCTTCGCTGCCTCGCCCCGGCCCGCAGATGGTGCAGTTCAAGACGATCGCCTCCATCCAACTTTAGATATTCTCTTACGCTTTCAACGTCATAAGGTGAACGGGTTGAAAAGACCGAAGCACGGAGGAATGATGTCCAGGATAATAAGGTCGGGAATCGAGAGGACGATCGAGGCGTCGAAGGTGGTTCTGGCCGACTGCCGCCTCGATAACGGAGCGATCGTCGCCGCAAACCCCACCCAGGAGTGCTACCCGAAAGAGGCGAAGAACTACTCCTACGTCTGGCCGAGGGACGCCTCCTTCGCCTGCCTCGCCGCGGATGTACTGGGCCTTCCGGCCTTCCAGGAGGGGTTCTTCCGCTGGTGTCTCCGGAGGGCGGAGGGTTTTCGGGAGACGGGCCTCTTCTTCGAGAAGTACTACGTTAACGGCCTCAAGGCCTCAGGCCGGTTCCAGCCCGACCAGACGGGATCTATATTATTCGCTCTCTGGCACCATTACCGGCAGGACCTTGAAGGCGCCCGGGAGTTTGAGGAGCTGATAGAACGAGCGGCCGACGGCCTCGCTGGCGCCTGGAACGGCAGAAGCTTCAGCCTGGTGACAAACGACCTCTGGGAGGAGAGGCTCGCCTTCCCCGACCTCGCGGAGAACTTCACCTACTCCCTGGCCGCCTGCATCCGGGGGCTGGATTGCGCCTGCGAGATGATCCCGGACGGTGAGGGATGCGAAGCTTGGAGGAGGGCGGCCGGGGAGATGAGCTCGAGGCTCGATGAGCACTTTGTGGGCGGCCACTTCGTCCGGTCTTATGGAGAACTGACCGACCGGAGGATCGACGCCTCGGTCCTGGGCCTGGTCTACCCCTTCGCGATCTATGAGGCCTACGACCCCCGGATCGTCTCCACGGTAGAGGAGATCGAGAGAAGGCTGGTGGTCTCCGAAGGTCCCCTCAAAGGCGGGGTCCGCCGCTACGAGCACGACGAGTACGACGGCTGGATGTATGAGGGGATGCATCGAAGGAAGGGCGCAGGAGCCTGGCCCCTCCTCAGCCTCTGGCTTTCTATATACTGGGCCTTGAGGGACGATTCTGAGAGGGCGAGGGGATATTACGACTGGGTCCTGGAGAGCACTGAGGGATACATCCCGGAGCAGATCTTCGATAACGACATTCAGGTCTCGGTCTCGCCCCTCCTCTGGTCTCACGCCATCTTTGTCATAGCGTCGAGGTTTCTGGGAGAGCTTTGAGCGGCTGGGCCCGGGACCGGCGGGTGATGATTGGGCCATTAATCAGTCGCCCGCCAGCGGGAAACGGTCCCGGTTCGCCCCTCCGGGGATCTCGCGGCCAGGATCGCAGAGGCCGTACCCCGGCGATGCGGCCTTGATGCTGGAGTGGTCGCAGCCGTCAGGACAGGCGGTGATCGTCACTCCCTGGGTCAGGGCCGAGGCCAGGTAAACGGCCAGAACCAGCCTCGTGATTACCAGCCTCCTAGAAGGCGGTCCCTATCCTGAAAGCCCGCCTCCCTCATCCCGCGCATCTTTTTATACTCCTCACGATAAGAGGATCGACCCTGAGCTGGAGATGATGCGAAGGATGCTTACTGTGACCTTTCTCGGAACCGCGGGCTCTCTTCCCACTCCTGAGAGGAACCCCTCTGCAGTCCTGATCAACCGGGAGGGCGAGCTGATCCTCTTCGACTGCGGTGAGGGGACCCAGAGGCAGATGATGCGGGCGAAGACCGGGATGATGAGCCTCGACTACATCTTCATAAC
>NZ_JBNGCU010000011.1:0-29738 GCF_049974945.1 Methanocrinis sp.
GCCACCCCTCCAGAGGATTTTTGTTTAAGAATTTCGTCCAAAATTCACATGTGAGATTGCTCATATCGGCAAAGGGAACTACTTTGTTCAGTTTGGTGAACTCATCAATCTCTAAAACTTCAGCATTCTTTTCTTCTTCAGGTTGCTGTTGTCCGATCTCTTCTGGTGCAAGTTCCAATACTTGTTGAGCATACACCCTTTGCCACCGGGATTTCCTGTACATTTCCACCCTTAATTCATTATCAAGTTCCGCATAATTCTGAGGCGGCGCCCATCCATTACTGAAATTTAAATATGAATACTTTACAGCCGTGTTGTAAAAGTCAACCGGCTCCTGCACTCTCTGATCAATTTTAGTACTGTACAAGTAGCCTTCTTGATCTATCACCCACGTCCACTCTTCCAGATTGCTGATATCCCTATCACCCAATTCAGCTAGCATATCATCGTATTTGGTACCAAACGGATGTAATAATTCTTTCACAGTATATAAAACCACTATAAAATCTACCCAGTTATTTTGTTTTTGTAATTCCTCTCTTGAAGAATATTTTGTAAGCAGAATTTGAATAGATGGACTGTTTATTTTATCAATAAGTCCAGCTAACTCAAAACACAAACTGTCTGCAAAAACAGATGATAGGTTATACGTATTAATCAGAAAAGAGGGGTACTCCTTAAGGGCGGAGAAGACGGGATATGCAGCTGCGACGTTGAAACCAGACTCAGATAATTTTTTTTCAATAGAATTGATTATTCTAAAGCCATTCCCACAAACGATTAACATTTCCGAAAGTGCAGGCACGCCATGAGCATTCAGAATGTGTTCGCTGAGCTTTCTATCTACCGATTTTGTAAGCTTCGTGAACTCTGTCCAGAACAGGAACAGTTTTCCGAACGCATAGACCGGCGTCGCAAAATCGGAGTTGATGACCAGGTCGATCTTCTTCCAGGGAAGCCACCGCCCTCCAAATTGGTCCTTGACGTGCTCTCTCAGGTAGTAGATCCGAGGATCGGTGTTGGTCCGTCCGACCAGGTAAAGAACCTCATCTCGCTCGGCCGGGTTTGCACTCCGGACGTCGGTTACATCGGTGTGGAGATAGCTTCCAACGATCTTCAGGTCGGCGACCTCGGCGAACTTCTCCAGATAATGATTGAAGGCGGCTTCCGCTGACTCCTGGGTTATCTCGGACTGTAAAAGCTCCTGCTCCAGCTCCTCGAAGATGGGCGTCTTCGTATCCCGCAGATCGGGCTCGATGTAATTTTCGGGGTAGAGGAAGACCTTGCGGTTTGCCTCCCATACCCGGTAGTTCTTGACCCACTCCCACTCCTCGGTCGGGATCGTCGCCGGATCGACCCCCCTCTCCAGGTTCATCAGACACCGCTGCACGTAGAGCTGCAGGCTTGCAGTCCCCTGCACGATACGGGAAGTATCCACCTCGCTTCCGACCTGGAAGTCGAGGAGGAAGTACTGGTGGAAGATGTCGGGATCTTTCCTCCCCTCGTACTCGGGGTCCAGCTTCAGCTTCAACATGGCCAGACTGAGGAGGGCATCTCGCCTCTGAACCGCCAGCTGGTCGCGAATCGGCTTGTAAACCTTCGGCCACTCTTCGTCGGTGTACTTGGCCCGCAAGACCTCCAGCAGCAGAGCCGCCTTCTGGGAGTAGAAGCCGAACTCTTCGTCCGTATCGAGGAGGCTCGTATCTGCAAGCTGGATCATAAAGTCGATATCCACCAAGAGAGACCGGGCCAGGTCGAAGCACGTCTTCATCCGGCTCAGATCTGCAATGCGGTTGTATCGAACGAGATCGAAATGCCTATCCGGGAAAATAATCTGGAGCGGCTCCCAACAGGTCAGGTCGTCAATCTCCTTCAAAGCAGCATCGATATCCTCCGCTTCTGAGGAAATCAGGTGAATCAGAATCAAATCGTCATCGGTATCGTCACCGACCGCCCGAAGCTCGGCCAGGTCCCCCTCATCCGGTTCCCAACAGGCCAAGTCGTCGATCTCCTTCAAAGCTGCATCGATATCGTCCGCTTTCAAGCACACCAGGAGAGTCAACTTGCCCTCGGCATCGTCGAAGGCCGCCCGAATCTGATTATGCCGGAGATGCTTTACCAGGGAATTCACCTGGCGCGGCTCCCAGCCGGCGAGGTCGTCGATCGACTTCAGAACGGCGTCGAAATCATCAGCTTCCAGTCTCAAGAGCTCGATCAACTTGCCCTCGGCGTCTTCGAAGGCAGCCTGGAGCTTTTTGAACCCGAAGAGATCGTGCAGCTCCTGGAGGGTGGGCCGAAGGACGTCGCTCAGGCCGAATATCTCCGGATCTTCGAGCAACGCCTCCACCTCGGCAACGGCGAGCCCGAGGAGATCGGCCAGGTGAAGAACCTTGCTAAACTTGGCCAGATAGGCGGCGAGAGCGTCTGAAATGGACCTCGATTCGTGGACGTCGTTCAGCTCGATGAGCAGCTTCGAGGCGTCCATTCCGCCCTTATCGCGGAAGTAATCGAAGACGGCCAACGTTAAGTCCGGCTGGACATCAAAGAGGCCGGCAACTCCGGATACAACTGCGTTCTTCTGATCGTCCCTCGCCTTCTGCAGGGCCGCGTGAACCGGCCCCTCTCTGCTCAGAATCTCGTCTTGAATGGACTTTCTCAGCTCCAGGACCTCTGTGATTCTGGGCAGTTTTTCCTCAATCTTATCAAGAATGTTTTGAGAATAACTTGCGTCTTCGAGGATGGCTTCGAGACTCTCCGAACCGTATCCCTCCTCCTTATCGAGGACCAACCCATCGGAATTGATGAAACTGTGGTCTATCAGGAGTGCAATTATCTCCTCTCCAAGCTGGAGCCTGATCTGATCGAACTCGGATTTTAAGATGTCAAACTCCCCGATCCAGTTATGCCCCTCTGCAAGCACTTTCAGCAGGCCTTCAAAATCGACCGTCTCGGAGGAATTTGACGTCACTGTTGCGCCGATCACGTCGCCCTTCTCGTCGACGATCTCGTTGATCAGCCCCTCCTTTAGGAGGAAATCGAATACATCGACCGATTCTGCCTGGCTTATATGATCTGTTTTGAAAGAATCTCCCTTTATCAGGAGACCCCCTGCCTGGTCGATCAGGTCGTCTGCCGCCTCGCAAACATCCCCCTCCTCGAAGAAAGAGACGCTCCCTCCGAGATCGTCAGGATCGTGAGTGATGAAGACGAGGTCCGCCACCTTCAACCCGGAACTCTTCATCCACTGGACAAACTCTTCGAGCACCACAACCTCCTGGGGGGTATCCGGAGTCGATTTATCGACCAATGAGAGCAGCTCTAAGAGATCGCTGACTCCCAAATGCAGAATGCCTGCCAGCTGAGCCAGCCGGTACATCTGGTCCAGGTAAAGATGGTCCAGGTAAAGATGGTCCAGCTCGATGATCTCCTCGACCTCGCCGCTGAGGTGCTCGACGATGGCATTGAGGTCGTCGGTGGATACGCGCAGCGCGCCCATCAGACGCGAGCGTATCTTCCGGTCCCGCTCCCGATCCTCCTCCCCGGTCTTATCCCAGCGGATGGGTTGATCCAGATAGTAGTCCAATCGCTCGATCGCACTCCCCTCCGGGTTGAAGACCTCATCGAAGAGGACTGCCTGGTCTTCCTTTCCGAAGTGTTTGATGCTGTTCCACAGGGCGCAGAGCCGATCGACGGACCATCGATGCCCCTCTTTGAGGCCCTTGATGGCCGCAATCCCGTCCAGAACGTCGGCATCCAGCGAAGTTGAAGGTAGCCTGTATTCGGGGGGCAGCTGAATGGCTTTGATCTGTCCCGTCGCGAACGCTGCCACATGATCGTTTCCAGACAGGTCCGGGATTTGATTGCCCGCAGCTTCGTCAAACTGCCACCACAAATATAGACCGGGCTTGTCTTTCAGAGAAGAGTCATCGGTGGGCTGGCTGTAGAGGCTCTCCTGAATTTGGCCCAGGGTGCGTATGGTCTTCCACACTCTCAGGTCCAGTATCTGTCCTCTGAAATGATGATCCGGCGGGGTCTCAGCCTCCGCGTCATAGACCTCTCCGTCGTGGAACCTGAACTGATCTATAGCTCCCCCTAATCTGAAGCTGTTTTTGTGTTCCCAGAGCTGGGAAGCTGGACCCTCGTCCACGAACTTGCCGTCCATGAACGCCTGGAGAGAATCGTCCCGCACTTCACCTCTCCCGTCCAGCACCAGAGCTACATGGTGCCACCTGCAAGACTCGATCCTGTCGGTATGCAGCCAGGTTCCTTCCCACTGGCTCTCATTTATGTTGTATCCGCCAAGGTAGAGCGAGCCGTCGTAGACGTAGATGTTAAGACCGCGCTCGTCATCTCCTTCCTGATAAATGACCTGTTTTCTATGAGAGATGGTCTTGTCTTCCACCCAGAACCAGACCTCTACGGCACGCCGCTGGCAGACGGACCCTTCGCCGGCATCGACATCGTTAAAAATGACGATATGGCTGACACCGTCGAAATCGAGGACTTTCCGCTCTGGCCGCCAGAAACCACGATCTGGCTCATCGAGATCGACCAACACAGGTCGACGGGAGCTTTCAAGGCCTCCCAGCCTCATGTGGTTCTTATTAGTGGAGGCGTCTGTGGCCGCAGCTCCCTCCTCTTCACCTAGGGACCAGTAGCCTACCAGATCATCAGAGGCAAATGGGCGCTGGTAAATCCAAGAGGATATCTCATCTGAGCTTCGGGCGGTCTTCCAGATCCTCACCTCTTTAATTTCGCCCTCGAAGTAATGGCCATCGAAATCCCTGCCGATTTCCATGTCGTCGATCTTCAGGCTGAGAGGGTAAGATTGAGATAAAGCGATCTCTTCAGCTTCGCCATTCACGAAGAATGTGACCTTGCCCCCTTCCAGCCAGACCGCCACGTGGACGTACTCTCCAACGCCGACTGAAACCGTGCCACCAGCCGATTCGTATCTCGACCCTCGTTGCAGCCTGAGATGCCCCAAGCCATCGATCCCAAAGATCAAGCCCGTGTCTGACCCATCCAGACCTTCACCGAGGCTGAGAATTGGACATTCTTTGATTCTGGAAAGATTAATCCAGGCCTCCGCCGTAAGCTGACAGAGCTCCAGCCCCTCGGCCTCTGCCGCCAGATATCTCCTCTGGCCGTCGAACCGCAGCGCCATTTGGCATAGAGGCCTCAGCAGGACTGGATAATCATCTTCTACTGCCTTCCATCGTAGATCGTTGTTCAGCGTATCGACGGTCTCGAAGAGGGATTCATCTTCTTCATGCCGATCTCGGCTTCCAATCTCCTTCCAGTCTCCAGAGACGAACATCTCTGAGAGCAGCACTTCTCCGACAACCTCCAGGTCATCGAAGTATTTGGAGCCTCTACCATAAGCCCAGACCCCGACCGTGCCGCCAGCCGGACGATCGTCGCCATCATCGTAGGCTTCGATCTGAAACTCGGAGGGCTCAGCTTCCGATTCGGGCCAGATCTTAGCTCGAATATTCGTTTGAGCTCCTGTCCTCTCGACCTCGATCAAAAAGCGATACCAAATATCTGGCTCGGGACTTAGCTCCGAAAGATATCTTCCCTTTATCGGCGGCATTACGTAGGGCGGATGGGGAGAAAGATAAAAACTATGCATCATAGGATCGGATGGATCATCAGATGGACCGTATGGATTATACCCCAACCGGTAGTACCGTTTGTAGTTCTTCACGTCTTTGAAATATTGACTGAAGAAGGTAACTCCGATGCCGCCGCTCAAATCCGTAATGCGCATCTTGCCCGTGTAAGCGTAACGATTCCAGTCTCGAGCATCTGCGCCGACATAATGCGAATGAACATAGTTTTTTATAAATCCGGTTCCGAAGACCTTATCACCGTCGATCTCGAATGTTTTGAAGATAGCATCATCTTCTTCATTGCTGTATCCTGCTTTCGTATCCCTCCAACACTCTGGATCTTGATTCGCAGAATAAGTATCGAAGTTCTCGGAGAAGAGAACTTCACGATAGACCCTCAAATCGTCGAAATACTTTGAGCCAGCATCTGAAGCCCATACGCCAACCGTACCAGACTTGATGCGAATGCTGCTTTCATCATGGGCTTCGATCTGAAATTTGGCGGGCTCACGCTCGTTATCTGGCCAAACTTTCGCCCGAACTTCGGTTCGGCTTCCCGCGTCTTCCACCTCGATGAGGAAACGGTACCAAGTGTTGGGTTCAGGCTCGACACCCGAGTCCGTCTTGTCTGCAGCCGGGTCGGAGCTCTCGACGCTCTGGACCCCGTGGGGATGGGCAACCAGGTGGAATGTGCGATCTTCTGCATCCCGCCGCAAAGCGTAGTATTGGTCTATGCCCTCAGGATAACGGCTCAGGAACGTCACCCCAATGCCACCCTCGGGATCGGAGATGCGCATCTTGCCCTGGTAAACGTAATCTTTCCACCCTAAAACGTCGGCATCCACATCGGCCGGGTTGTAGTGGGAGTGGATGTTCTCGTCTGTAGAATCTGTGCCTAAAGCGATATCTTCGCTGCCATCTACCTCGATCCGCCCAAACAAACCCTCATCGACTACAGGCTTGAGCCGGTCGGCCGTATCACTCCATTTTTCAGGCTCTGGCACCTGCGATTTCGCCTCGAAGTTGATGTCCAGGAGAAGGTCGGACGGTTTCGGATCCGCTATCGAGGCAGGCCATACTCTCAGGTTGTCAAACTGCCTTGAGCCCGCGCTGGCCCCCGAAGTCCATAAGCCAACCGTCCCGGAGACTATGCGAATATCAGAGTCGTCATATGCATCGATCTGAAATTCTGCAGGTTCCGTCTCGGCCTCTGGCCAGACTTTGGCTCTGATATTGGTCCGGGAGTCCTCATCCTCAACCTGAATCAAGAAGCGATACCAGGTGTTGGCCTGCAGAATGACGTTTGAATCGATCTCGCCATGAACAGCCTGAACTCCGAGGGGATGAGCGACCAGATGGAAAGTTGGATTGACCTGATCCCATCCCAGCCTATAGTACTGATCGACATTCTCAGGGTGCCGGCTTAAGATGGTGATGCCGACGGCAGAGTTCTCCTCGGTAATCCGCATTCTTCCGGCGTATAGGTAGTCTTTCCACTCCAACGCCACCGGATCGGCGTAGTGGGAGTAGAAGTTGACCAGCTCGGGATCTGTTATTTCGGTGATGAGCGCGATATTTCGCTTTTGCAGGGCACCAACGTGCTTATTGTCGTGCAGCTCGCCGGCCCGATCTCCGACCAGCCAGCCTTCGCCTTCATCCATGGGGAAGTAAGCGACCATGTCCTCTGTGATCCCTGGTGCAAAATGGCGATCTCCGCCGATATCGGCAGCCGTTTTGGCCGTTTTCCACAGGCGAAGGTCAGCGACCTGACCGGCAAAGAAATACAGATGCTCTGACTCTGGTATGGAATACGCATCCCCAGCAGAGGTTACCACCTCCTCAAAACAGGTTACCCCCCCTTGACCGAGGCCCCCCAGATAGGCGGGCCCCACGGGGCTAAGCCGATATTCAGCAACGTCTGAATCGTTTTCCGCATTCAATGCGGCTCCATTCAGATATGCCTCGAACTTCAGGTTGTCCGGTAGGACGGGGCTTGGCGAGGGAAACTCGTCCTTGGTCACCGCTATGTGGTGCCATTCACCGTACTCGATGGATTCTTTGAAAATATACCGTTGGAGCTGCTTTCCCTCATAGTTGTTCTTCCATATCAATACATGCAACTGGTTATTGTAGAGGTATATGTTCAATCCCGCCTCGACATCTCCCTGAGAGAATATCACCTGTCGTTCATCTGACCGGCCTTCATCCAAGGCATTGAACCACAGCTCTAAAGTCAGCCGGTCATACTTGCCCAGACCCCAGTTCTTAGGATTGCAGATGACGATGACATCGTTATCTCCGTCAAATTGGAGCGCCGTCCCATCCAAGGGTATAGGAAGCGATTCTGGCTCTGGAAGTCTCGCCGTCGTCCTCCGTTCGGGCATGTAATCTTCGGGAATGCCGCCCAGATAGAGATGATTCTGGCTGTAAGAAAGGTCTCTTGCCATTCCATCTTCAACTTCATCCAGAGGCCAGCGACCGATCAACCCCGCATCTCCCGGAGGAACGGGTCGGTACATATACAGGGCGATCTGATCTTGGTCGCGAGCCTTGTTCCAGAGGCGAACCTCTTTAATTATTCCATTGAAATATTCATCGTCCGGACTTCTGCCGATGTTCAGATTATGCTCCTGGAGCACGAGATTAACTGAGGATGCAGCTGATAAGTTATCCGAGATTCCGTTGATGTACAGGGTGAATGCACCCGCGTTTTGAACGATACAGACGTGTGTAAGCTGATCTAATGTAATGGGCTGAGAGCTTTTGTATTGCTGGGTGCCGATAACAAAGGTGAACTTTCCTGCAGTGTCAACCCACAAAGCAAACTTCTGATTTTGGAAGCCGCCACCAAACGAGATAATATAATTATTATGACTTAATCCGCTCTCTCCACTTTCAACATTGACCCACGCTTCGAGGGTCATCTGGTCTATCTCTCCGAACTCGACCTCTCGGGCCGCAAGGTATTGATCCTTGCCGTTGAACCGATAGCCTTTTCCATCTCCCCTTTCTGGCAATGGGTCGAGTATCAAGTCACGACTCACCCACTTAGGTCGGGTGACGAATCCCCCCCCACCCACGATCCTGACGAATTCTTCCCCGCCCATGATCCCATCATTGCCATTCGGCGTCAGATCGAAGAGCGTACTCCACTCAGTTAGAGGCCAGTATCCCACAAGACCGTTTTCCCGACCTGTGAACCGACCATATACATTATACTCGATCGCTGCCTGGTCGCGAGCGGATCGCCAGATGCGGACATCCTTTATGCAACCTTCGAAATATTCATCGTAGAGATCTTTGCCGATATTGAGCTCCACCTGAGCAGGAGTCGCCGAATCGATCGGAGCTCCAATGACGGCCTCATTATCCAGTTGCCCGTTGATGTAGAGGCTTGCTCTCCCGTCGCCCACCGAAAGGGCTACGTGGGTGAATACCCCCAGAGGGATGAGACGATCGCTCGTGAGCTCAAATTCCGTATTAAACTCAGGTTCCTCCTCGGTACTTTTCCTAACCCGGAATATCAGCTCGTTGGAGGGGTCGAGACCGAAGAAGAAGTGGAACTGATGATCGTCACAGCTCATCAACGCCCCCACTACCGCATTTCTCCCGGAATGAGCTGGATTGATCCAGGCCTCAACCGTGAAGGCTTGAAAAGTGGTCAGGTTGAGGTTTTTGCTATCTGGGCAAGTGACATAATCGTTGATCCCATCAAATATCATCATCTTTTCAGGTAAGTATGGTTCCTGCAACGACCTCAAAGACCAGTCAAGATCGGTGAAAGACCAGCCCAGCTTGCGAGATAGCTTCACAAATCGGTATATGCGATCAAGCTTTTTAGGGCTGAGATTGAGCAACTTTTCGTAGCCACCTTCATCATCCTGGAAGATCCCCATTGCCCCCAGCCCATCATCCACATTGTTGACGAAGAACAGCCTGGACAGCCCCGCATTGAGTTCGTGGCGGTCTAAATCCTGAAAGATCAGCTCATTCAGCTCTCGTTTCGTCAAATTGGTCTTCTCCAAAAAGAGATCCACATTCTCCAGCCCTGTTTCGCCCGCCAGGGGAAGATCGCCATAGTACTTTGAGACGTCTGATGGCGAAGATATCTCAGAGAGGATGAGGCTGAATTCTTTTGGAGACAGCTCCAAAAACTCTCTCGCAGTCAAACTTTTTGTATTGGCATCGTTCAGATTATCAAACGCCTTATAAATCTGGTATAGACCCGTCCCCAATTGCTTCAGGTAGCTGCGAATCTCTTCTAAGGGCAGGTTGAAGGGAAGGCTCATCGGAAAGACCGCATCTTCAACCAGTTCATAAGCATCCCTTTCTGCAGTATCTTCAGTTTTGATGAATACTTCCAATAGCTCGTTTACCAGGTCGATATAGGGTATCTGATCATACGTATTGCTGTAGCTCAGCTGCATCTTGTAAAGGTCTGGCCTTCTGTATTCCAGCTCGCATTCAGGTGGAACTCCGTCCTCGCATTCAGGTGTAATCTTATTTTTGCTTGTTATATTCGTCTCTACGAATCTCATCAGATCGACGAAATAAGCTGCTGGGCCAAAGATGGAGCGGCTATGGTCACATTCCAAATAGTCGAGGCTACCAAACAGCCGATTATAACCGGGGATCGATTGCAACTGCTGGAGGAAATCATCTGGTAGGTTATTGAACAGAGCTTGATTAAAATGAGGTGACGCAGCATCGCTGATATTTGCCCATATCAAGGCGGCCTTTTCCTGGATATTCGCCGCCATTCTATAGACCTGTCTCGCTTCTCGAAAGCCCCCGTCGAGTTCACCTGCAAAGTCGCGTATGAAGCCCTCTTCTCCATCTTCGGATAGGGGATAGCGCGACAATATCTTGGTTATAGAATCGAGTTCGGGATGGGCCTCTTTAAGCCTTTCTAAGGATTCCCGGATTGTTACATGATCACCAATTGACATAATTAAATCCCCAATTTTGGTCAGAATGCGATTTTCTGATATAAATATATTACGATAGCATATTTTAATTTAGTTAATAAAATCAAATTCTTAATTATTTTTTTTAATAATAAGATTGTACAAGCATAAATAATTCTGAGATTCATTTCCCATTGTGGCGTGCTGCGCCCCCGATTCTTCTTATGGTTATGCCCAAAAAGTTAATACGCAGACCATCTTGCAGTTCCAATTTAATAGTCCCCGTTAGAGAATATTAGATGCGGCGATAGACGCCACAGATCATCAAGCTTTACCGAAAGAGGATCGATTTCATCACTCGCACTCGTCCATCTCCTTCTCCACCACCTCACCGCCGGGCAAAACCTCGGCGAAGACCTGCCCCTCAAAGAAGAGAACCTCCGTCTCCTCGTCTATCCAGGAGTCCGGAGGGAGGCCCGCCTTGAGGCAGGTCTGACATAGAAAGTCCTCAGGATCGAACTCCCATTCCATCGCCACCTGGGGCAGAAGGAGCCCCGACCACATACCCCTCTTGACGATGAGGCCGTGTTTCCCGACCTTGACCGCATCCGGAAGGTCGCGGTTTCTGACGTCGTAGGGCCTCGGGGGAGTGAGGACCGTCACCTCGATCTCGATCTGGGAAAGCTCTTCGGGCCGAACCCGGGAAAACCGGGGGTCATTCACCCCGGCGTTGATCGCCGAGTCGACTATGGCCCGACCAAGCTCCATCACCGGCTCAGGGTAGCCTATGCACCCCCGGAGCTCGCCGTCCTCATGGAGGGTCACGAAGACCCCTGCCTTTTCGCTGAAGGCGGGGGGGAGACCCTTCGGCGTTATCCTCTCCTTCCTCTCGACGTAAGCCGCCAGGGCCTCTCTGGCGAGAGTGACGGCCCGCCTTCCCTCGTCAATGGTCAGCATGAAGATGTAATTTGTTCTGTCGGATACTAAACCCCATCGTTCCAGCCCAATTTCAGGCAAAGCCATGAAAGTGATCTCATCAGATCCCAAACCCTTTTTATCAAATCAGTTTCATAAACTTGCGACATGTCAAAGTCAGAAGATTGTCTGAAAGAGGCCTTCGCCGGGGAGTCGATGGCGAACCGAAAGTACCTCGCCTTCGCCGAGAAGGCCGACCAAGAGGGCTACCCCCAGGCCGCAAGGCTCTTTCGCGCCGCCGCCGAGGCCGAGACGGTCCACGCCGCAAATCACCTCAAAGCGATGAAGGCCGTCAAGTCCACCAAGGAGAACCTGAGAGAGGCGATCGCTGGAGAGACCAAAGAGTTCAAGGAGATGTACCCGACGATGATCGAGACCGCCGAGGCCGAGGGGGAGAAAGCCGCCGAGAGGAGCTTCAGGTACGCGAACGACGTCGAGGAAATTCACGCTCGCCTCTACCACCAGATGATGGAGAACCTCGAAGGATCGAAGAAGGAGAGCTACCCCTACTACGTCTGCCCGGTCTGCGGCATGACCGCGGAACGGGAGCCTCCGGAAAGGTGTCCCGTCTGCGGCGTTCGAGGAGAGAGGTTCAAGAGGATCGACTGATCAAAATCGGTAGAAGTTATCGGAGAAGGCGCTCCTTCAGCACCACGGCGTTGTTGAACTTCTCATCTTTTGCTCCAAAGACGAGGGTTACATCCCCCGATGATGCCTTCTCCGAGATCTGATCGACGAGATCACCCTTCTCGGCCAGCTCCTGATGATACCTCTCCTTGAACTCGTCCCACCTTCCCGGATCATGGCCGAACCACTTTCTCAGCTCGTCGCTCGGAGCCACCCCTTTGAGCCACAGATCTATCTTGATCTGATCTTTGCTCACTCCTCTCGGCCATATCCTGTCGACCAGGATCCTAAAGCCGTCGTCCTCCGACGGCGGATCGTAAGCCCTCTTCACCCGCAACGTCATCGTCCCTCCTTCGAAACGCCGGGGCTCGATAGGTGGCGCTCGAGCTTCTCCAGAAGGCGCCAGCATAATAGGATCTGGACCATCCCGGTGGCGCTGACCCCTTCGTCACCGACCGAATCGCAGATCGGCTCCCCCGACCCTGCGAGGCTGCAGAGCTTCTCTTCCAGCCCCCCGATCATGGACCGATGAAGCTCTCCATCGATGGTCAGGACGCTCACACTCTTGCCGTAGTAGTCGTCCCGCTGGAAGGCGATGGAGAACTCGCCCTCTTTCGGCCGGAAGAGGGCGGAGAGGTCGATCTTGAGATCGACCTCCGAGAGATCCGCCTCCATCAACTCCTGGATGAGCCTGACCGAGTACCTCTCAGGAGGATTTTCCGCCACGATGGAAGGCGGAAGCCTCGAGTCCTCGATCTTGACTACCGCCTCGGCGTAGATCTTCTGGACGTCGACGTATAACTTGTAGTCGGGCTCCCGCTCCAGGATCTCGGCCATAACCGCATCCCGCTCATAATTCCGGTCGACGCAGTCCCTCCTGATCTTCCAGCGCCTCTTGACCGGCCTGCTGGGGTCTACGAAGATTCCAAGGTCGATCTCGCGCCGGAGCTTCTGGGTATAAAAGGGATGGAGCCCCTCGATGATCAGGACCGGAGCCGACCTGAAGGGGACCGGCCCTCTGATCGTTCCATCAGAGTGGTCGTAGACGGGTTTATCTATCTCCTCGCCCCTCCGCAAAGATGCGAGGTGCCCGGCCAGGAGGTCGAGGCGGTTTGCAGCGGGGTTGAGTGGGGTGATCCCCCGAACCCTCCTCTCCTCCCGGTCGAGGCTGTGGTAATCGTCCATGCTGAAGGTGGAGACGAGATCCTCGCCGAGGAGCCTTCTGATCCCCCGAGAGAGGGTGGTCTTGCCCGAGCCGCTGTCCCCTGCCACCGCCACCACGAAGACCCTCCCCGACTCTCTGAGCCGATCAGGCAGGCTGTCCGTCACAAAGATACCCTCCGGAAAGAAGCCCTCTCTGAGCAGGAATCGAGCTTGAGACGCGAATATATCATCGATCCTGCTTCTCCGACATCAGGTCCGCAAAATCACTGGTCTTGTCGATCAGCTCCAGCTCCCGGGTCTCGATTACCGCCGTCTCCTCGATCCGCTCGACCTTCGTCTCGCCGTCGACGATTACTGCCGATAGAGTCTTGGTGATGATCGAGAGGCTGCTCATGAGCCTGGCCTTCTTCAGCATGGTCGACGAGAACTTGCCGACCCCGGTCAAGACCACCAGCTCCTCGTTCTGGGTGATGGCGTTGAAGGGCGACTGGACGGTGGGCAATACCTCAAAGCCGATCTGGGCGAGATGACAGAGCACCTTGTCGTCGATCTGCCCCAGAGCTTCGGCCACAGGCCTTGCGGGCTCCAGGACCTCGACCGGCTTTATCAGCTCCTGGCCGAAGAGCTCCTCTAGCCTCAGGGCGACATCGATGGAGGTGTCCATGCTCTCGATCTCGTACTTGCTGACCGTCCGCCTGGAGACCCCCAGCTCCGAGGCGAGGGCCCCGAGGGATATGCCGCTCTCGAGCCGGAGCTTTCTCAATAGCCGGCCGTCGATCTTGACGTAAAGGCCCCCGTGGGCGGCGTAGACGAAAGGAGGGACGTCGTCGACGATCCAGTCCACCAGGGTCCCGAAGCTCACCGTTGGAACCCCGTACCTGAAGTAGACCACACCGCCTTCGAGGTTGTGATCTCTGGTCTTCTCTCCGATCAGCATGGAGCTTCCCGAAAGATATTTAGCCAGGCGACGAATCTCTACTGCAGTCTTCTCGTTGAGACCGTCTATGTTTGAGAGAATCTT
Organism: Methanocrinis sp.; assembly: GCF_049974945.1. Classification (NCBI taxonomy): domain Archaea; kingdom Methanobacteriati; phylum Methanobacteriota; class Methanomicrobia; order Methanotrichales; family Methanotrichaceae; genus Methanocrinis; species Methanocrinis sp. The sequence goes on from NZ_JBNGCU010000011.1 coordinate 14,310, forward strand.
GAGAATAAGGAGAACGCCGCCTCGCCTGGCCGCCAGATCGAAGCTTCTCGGCCTCACGTAGCACCGGTCCGAGACCGAAAATCCCGACTTCATCAGGAGATCAGATACTCGATCGGTCAGAAACTCCTTATTCATCGTTATATATGTTTGGGCCTATCCGTTATTTAAAGGTTCACCATCATGATAACCATAGCCGTTGACGATACCGATTCAGAAGAAGGGCTCTGCACCACCTACCTCGCGGCGGTGATGATGAAGAGGCTAGGAAGCCTCGGCGAGATCAGGGGCTCCCCCAGGCTGGTGAGGCTCAACCCCTGCGTCCAGTTCAAGACCAGGGGGAACGCCGCCATCGCCTTCTCCCTCCATACCGACCGCCCTGAAGAGACGAAAGAGGTCGCTCTGAAGACCCTGATGGAGCTCTCCGACTTCTCGGGGACTAATACGAACCCCGGGCTGGTGGTGGCAGAGGAGGTTCCGGCGGAGCTCGGCCGCTTCTATCGGAGGGCCCTCGACGAGGTCTTGGAGGTCGGAGAGGCCGAAGAGATCATCGAGCGGCACGGCCTTTGGTCCCGAGGCTTCAAGAACCGCCGGGGGCTGATCGGGGCCCTGGCGGCGATGGGGGCCGAGTTTCCGGACGAGACCTACGAGCTTCTCGCCTACAGGGAGCAGAGAAGGTGGGGCACTTCCCGAGAGATCGACGAGGAGTCGGTCTGGAGGGCCGACGAGCTGACCTATCCGGGGACCTGGGACACCGTCGACCACCACAACAAAAAAGTGGTCTTCGCCCCCCACTCAAAAGACCCCGTCCTCTTCGGGATAAGGGGCGAGAACCCCGAACTTCTCCGATTCGCCCTGGACTCGATCAGGTCTGAGCCCTTTGAGATGGCGGTGATCTTCAGGACGAACCAGGGCACGGATGCCCACATCAATCGGGGCGAGATCGCGGGCGTCGCCGAGAACAGGAGCTATAGGCTCCGTGGGCTGGTGGCAGAAGAGCCCGGGTCGATCGAGGGGGGCCACCTATTCTTCCCCCTGTCCTCCGAGGACGGCAGGGGGGGCATCAGCTGCGCGGCCTTCGAGCCGACGAAGAACTTCAGGGAGCGGGTCCGGGCCCTCGCCCCCGGAGATCTGATCGAGGTCTACGGCGCGGTCAAGAAGAGGACCCTCAACATCGAGAAGATGGAGGTCGTCCGCCTGGCCGAACGAAAGGTCCTGAAGGCGCCGATCTGTCCATCCTGCAAAAGAAGCATGAAGTCTGCGGGCCGGGGCCAAGGCTACCGGTGCAGGAGATGTAGAACGAAAGCCGAGGGGAAGGTGGAGGTCGCCCTCCCAAGGGAGATCGAACCGGGCTTCTACGAGGTTCCTCCCTCTGCCAGGAGGCATCTCTCAAAGCCACTGATCAGGATGAGAGGCGAGAAGGTTCATCCGAGCAGGTAGGGAAAAAGGAAAAGAGAAGAAACCCTGCCCTCACTTGAAGGCCGCTTCCAGGGGGGGGATGACCTGCTTCTTCCTCGAGAGGACGCCCTCCTTGTAGATGGAGTTGTTCTCCACCTTCCCCTCGAAGGCCTGCTCGAACTTCTCCACCGGCTTTCCGACAAAGAGGAGATCACTCGCCTCCTTCATGACGTCGGTGAGCATGATCAGAACGAAGCTGAGATCCTCATCCTTCCTCACCTTCTCCATCTCTTCCAGGATCTCCTTCCTTCTGGGCTCGAGTACCGAGAGGTCCATGACCTCGATCTGGCCTACGCCGGCCTTCGTCCCTGCGAAGTCGAAGTGCTTGTAGTCGCCCTTCACGATGTCCAGGGCGGTCTTGGAGGATATATCGCTCTTCGCGGTGAGCATCTCGATCCCGTACTGCTCGTAGTCCTCACCGATGATCTTGGCGAGCTTTGCCACCTGCTCCTTGTCCTTATCGGTACAGGTGGGGGACTTGAAGAGGACGGTGTCGCTGAGGATCGCAGAGATCATCACGCCCGCCATCTCCTTGGTGATGGGGACGTTGTACTGGTCGTACATCGCGGAGATTATCGTCGCGGTGCTGCCGACGGGCTCGTTGTGGAAGAAGATGGGGCTACCGGTCTGAATGTCGCCGATCTTGTGGTGATCTACGACCTCCAAGAGCGTCGCCTCCTTGATGTTGTCCACCGCCTGGGCGACCTCGTTGTGGTCGACGAGGATGATCTTCTTGCCCTTGGCATCGGTGATCGTCTCCGGCACAGGGACGCTGAAGTGCTCGAGGACGAACTTGGTCTCGCTGTTGATCTCGCCCGCCGCCGCGGGGATGTAAATGTCGGGCAGCCCGAGCTGGTTCTTCAGGTTCGCATAGGATATAGCCGCAGCTACTGAGTCAGTGTCTGGACTTTTGTGGCCAACCACATAGACGTTATCAGCCAGATGAAACACCTCCGAAGATATTCAACGCGCAACTTCGACTTAAACCTTTGCCACGCGGCGTTTATGCCGAAATTATATCAGAACTCGTCCCTGAAGAAGACTGAAGAAGACCTAAAAGGACCGCCACGGATCGATGCAGGGCGGCATCTTTATATAGTACTTTACTTATATATCACAGGTTCCCTCATGAGGACTGGCAGGAGCCCAGGCATCCGCCGTCGCCGTGACTGCCGGCGCAAAAGGGGAACCACACGAAAAGCCGCGTTGATAGGTCCTTGGGGGAGATACTGACTATCGTCTGCCCATGACCTCAAGACAACCCAGATGCGGTACAATAAGCCCGCTGCGAGGGTCACTGAGCCGACTGCGGATCGTCCAGAGGATGAGGCTTCAGAGTTAGCAGAGCATCGGGCGACATACCAAAATCTTATCCTATCCTCGGCCACGCCTTAAATATCAGCAGCGCTTGACCGGAGGCTGCAGATCATGAGGGGAATACTGATTGAGGGGAATCTTGATCACCTTCGAGGGGATAGACGGGAGCGGCAAATCCTCGATCGCCGCCGGGGTCGCCCGGCAGATCGCCGAGGAGGAGAGGCCCCCCTTTGCTGAGAGGCGCTTTCTCTTCACCGCCGAGCCGACCGGGGGCGAAGAGGGTCGGCTGATAAGAGAGAGGCTCAAAAGGTCCTCCCGGAGGACAGAAGTTCAGGGGGAGAGGGCAGGAGAGGCCGAAGAGCTGGAAGAGCTCTTCTTGTTCATGGCAGACCACGCCCGCCACCTGAAAGAGACGGTGATCCCCGCCCTGGAGAGGGGAGAGGTGGTGATATCAGACCGGTACTCCGACTCCAGGGTCGCCTACCAGGGGGCCACCCTCCGGGACGTCGTGCCCCGGCCCCTGGAGTGGGTGAGAGGGCTTCACCGCCCCTGGAGCGTCACCCCCGACAAAACGATCCTCTTCTCCATAGACCCCGCCCTGGCGATGGAGAGGTGCCGATCGAGAGAGGAGGGGTCCAGAGAGGGAACGAACGGCCCCGAGAAGTTCGAGCGGGAGGAGTTTCTCGGAGAGGTGGCGGCGAACTTCGAGCTGATGGCAATAAGCGAGCCGGAGAGGTTCGTAGTCGTCGACGCCGCCCGCGGAAGGGCCGAAGTTCTGGAGGAGACGATGGAGGCCCTGGCCGAGATCCTGGAGAAGACGAAGACTGAAGGTGATACCTAAAGTGCAGACTCGTCTTCCAGGGCCATCGCCACCAGCCTTCGAGCCCACTTGAGCTTCTTCTTCTTGACCGGCGTGACGTCGGGATCGTCGTAATCGAAGCCGATGATCCTGATCTTTCCCGCCCCGAAGCTTCGGGCGAGAAAGACACACCGATCCCCGTCCGAGAAGCCCCCGAAGTTGCTGACCCCCTCCATCGGCTCCGCCTGGGTTGTGCCGAGAACTCTTCGGAGGCGCGGGACGTACTCCTTCAGGGCGTCCATGTTGTCGCCGTGAGCGTGGACCACCACCGCGGAGCCCCTCTCGCTCGCGGCCAGAATGTCGGGAAGAAAGCCGTCCAGATCGGTCACGATCAGGTCGGGAAGTGTCCCCGCCGCAAGAAGGGTGGTCGTCGCCCCGTCGGCGGCTATGACAGCGATCTCTCCCGTGTCCAATTCCTCCAGGAACTCCTTCAGCTCTAGGGGAAGGCTGGGCCCGTTCCCGCAGACGAGGACCTCGCGCCTCCTGATCATCGAGGATAGATCTTCGGGCGAGAGATCGTTCTCCCGGCCCAGGAGCAATCTCTGAAGAAGCCGGGCCGCCTCCTCGTCCTCTTCTCGAGAGAAGCCGAACTCAGCCAGGATCTCCCGGTAGATCGGCTCCCAGTCAGAAAACTGCATGATCTGCCCCTCGCCCGAAGAGAGTTAAGCCTTTGCTGTAAAGAAAGGGACTGCAAAATAAAAGGAAAAAGAGGGTGGGGAAGAGTTCCCCCCGATCAGTTGCAGCATCCGCCGTTGGTAGCCGGCTCATATGCCGAGTCAAAGACAGAGCTCTCGTCGGTTTCTGGCAGCTCGCCCACCATGCACTCCTCGCAGGTGTACTTCCTGTCACAGGGGTCCATGTCTTCGCATCCGCCGATGCAACAGGTGAGCCAGTCGGACTCCTCAATGACGTCCTTGTAGGGCACCTCGAGGGTCATGTTCTTCTCGATGTGGAAGGTTCCGACGTAGTCCTCATCGATCTCGATCATGGGGTTTCTCCAGGCGGAGGTCTCGGGAGTGTGGTAACCGGTGAAGTTCATGCTGTTCGGCTCTCCCTGGAGAACACCAATGTGGACCATACCATCGGTGACATCCTCGTTGATCTTCATGGTGGTGTAGCCTACGCCCTCATAGACCGGGTCTCCATAGTAGTACTGCTTGTCCTTGACTATGACGTCGATCTCCTTGTCCACGGCCTTCGCGTACTCCACCTGGTGGTGCATCGAGGTTACCGGCCTGTAGTTCTTAATGCAGGTCTTCTCCTTGAGCAGGGAGTCGTACCTGACCGGGTTTCGGGCGTAGTAGCCGTTCCCGATGGCCATGGTCATCGGGGAGTAGACCATGGAGTTGTCCTCCCTCGCCGAGATGCAGGAGTAGGCCTCCCACTCCGCCCAGCAGCCGTCGTCATTATAATACTCGATGTCCTCTGCGCAGATGGTTATCTCGTTGTCGATGGTGCCGCTCCCGTGAGCGTAGTCCTTGTACATCGGGCCCTTCTGACCACCAGAGTCTGGCGAGTCTAGCTGGATGTACCGATAGGTCATGAAGTAGCCGCTGCCCTGGACGCTCTGCTCGAAGTCGAAGGTGATATTCCTGGAAGCAGTCACTTTTCGGTCAGGGTCGGTCTCGGCCGCCGCCGCCATCCCCACCAGGAACGACAGGGCGAGTATCGCGATGATTATAGTTTTTCTCAAATCACTCCCTCCGTCTAAACTAAGTTAGTAGAGCCTTATACTAGTCTAGCGCCACCCCCCTATTTTAATCTGTTGATTGCATGATACATTACCGATAGCGCACCTCATCAGTCGACATATCCAAAAATAAATAAAAATAGTTAAATGGATTGGAAAGATGCGAATTCGCCATATCAGCTCTTTTCGGTCTCCGGTGATCCAACCCTCCGCTTGAACTCCTCAAACCCTATGGTGTTGATGAACTCCCGCAGCCGCATTCCGGGCTTGGCACTCTCCCGGTAGACCTCCAGGATCCGCTCGATCAGGGGCAGAATATCCTCCCGGGCCACGAAGTCGCGGAGCATCCAGCCCTCGTGGGGCGGCCAGCTACCCCGTCCGCCAACAAATACCATGTACCCGTCCTCGGCGGTGTACCTCGCCCCCACGGGGCAATTCACGACGCACCGGCCGCACATGACGCATTTGTCATAGTCTATGACCGCCTTTCCGTCGACGACGCTGGCCGCCCCCACCTTGCAGACCTCGACGCACTTTCCGCACCCTGTGCACTTCTCGAGGTCCAGCTCGGGCCTGACCCTCCCCATGATCCCGATCTCGTTGAACTGGGGCCGTGTGCAGGGGAAGGGGCATCCTCCTATCCCGACCTTGAGGGGACCGGGGGTCTTCTCGCCCGTGAACCTCTCGCCGATCTCCTTGGCCAGATCCGTCGTCTCGGCCGCCGCCTTGAAGCAGTAGACCTCCCCCAGGCAGGAGACGACGTTTCTGAAGGTCATGCCCGCAGAGCCGGGCGCAAGCCCCACCTCTTCGAGATCGCTGAGCGCAGAATCCAGCCTCTCCTCGGGGACTCCGAGGATCGAGATCTCCTGCCTCACCGTGAGGTGGACCATGGCGCCGTACTTCTCGGCCACCTCGCCCACCCGCTTCACCTGGCCGGGGGCGAGCATCCCTCCGGTCACCAGAATCTTTATCTCGAAATTTCCGTCTCTCCTCTTGAATACGGCCGGCATACCTTTGTACATCTCGGGCTTCAAAGCAATTCCTCCAGCGATAGATGCTATTAAGATCTCCGATGAACTTGTAAATTGTGGTCAGAATAGGAGAAAACGCAAATTAGATGGCCGATCTGCAACAGATAGGTTATCAAATCTTCAAAGGAAGATTTTCGGAGATGAAAGTCCGAATGGAAAAGAGATCGCAGCACGCCCCAAAAGAGACGATTCTAACCAAAAGATTAATACGTAGGGGATAATCTAGAAAATTGCCACATGCCCATCGACATCGATCTTGGGAAAGAGCTATATTTTGATTCCAGGGAGCTGGAAAAGCGCGCTTCTTCCATCAGGCGCGCAGATTCCCTCTGAGACGATCATCAGATAGCAATGAGAGTAGAGATTTTATTGGGATCTCCCCCGAAGCAGGTCGATTGAGCAAGCATGTGATGTTGATGGTGCCCCACGCTGAATAGTGCCGTAGGGAAAGGACGTTAGACCCAGCCTGAGAGCTGGAAAAGGAGGACAAAAGGGGGATGCTGGCAGAATTGGAAGAAAAGAAGGCCCGGCTGAAGCAGCAGGCCGTCGACTTCAAGGAGAGTCGCAGCCAATTGAACGCTGAGGCAAGCAAGTGGGCCGCGGAGCGGAACGAACTGAACAAGAAGACCAAAGAGCTCATAGACAAGGCTCAAGAGCTCAAGAAGCTCCGTGACGAGTACAACAAGAGCGTGGCCGAGGCCAAACAGAACCGGGACGAGTACAACGAGAAGACCAATGACATCTACGCTCAGATAGACGAGATCAGAAAGAAGCACAACCTGACCGGCGACCGGTCCATTCGAGGTCTGCGAAGAGAGATAGACCACATGGAGTTCAAGCAGCAGACCGAGGTTCTGAGCCCCGAGAAGGAGAAGCAGCTGGTCGAGAGGATCTCAGCCCTACGAACAGAGTTCAAGACGAGAAAGGAGCAGATGGAGAAGAACGAGGTGCTCAGAGACCTTCTGGACGGGGCCCAGGAGCTTCGGGACAAGGCCTCAGAATACCACGATCTCGTCACGAAGTCCGCAGAGCTCGCCCAGGAATACCACGACAAGATGATCGCCACCTTCAAAGAGGCCGACCAGATGAGGGCCCAGGCCGACGCAGCCCACCGGGAGTTCGTAACGGCTCAGGAGGCGGCCGACAAGCAGCACCGGGAGTTCATAAGAACTCAACGAGAGATACGCGATTTCGACAAGATCATCACAGGTCTCAGGAGAAAGAACAGGGAGAAGAGAGAGGATAAAGTCAAGGCCGAGGTCAGGAAGGAGGCCGAGGAGATCCTCACCCAGTTCAGACAGGGAGAGAAGCTGGATACCTCAGATCTCTTGAGACTTCAGCGTTCAGGGCTGGTTTAAACTCGGAGCGACCGGAAGGTCGCTCCTTCGACCTGCAGAGACCATCTCTCATCGCCCGGGTGGACCGAGATGAAGATAACCTGGCTCTCTCATTCTTGCTTTGAGCTCGCCGAGTCCATGAAGATCCTCGTGGACCCCTACATCAGCGAGAACCCCTCAGCGCCGAAATCGGTGGACGAGCTCGATCCGGATCTCATAGCCGTCACCCACGGCCACGCCGACCATCTCGGCGATGCAGAGGATATAGCCAGACGGACGGGCTCTCCAGTCCTGGCAGTCGCTGAGGTGGCGAAATACCTGGACCGCCAGGGCGTCAGGTCTGAGGGGATGAACATCGGCGGCACCTTCGGGGTGGGCGACGTCGTCGTCACCATGACGCGGGCGATACACTCCTCGGATATAACCCTCACCGATCCGCCGAGGTGCGGCGGCGAAGCTGCCGGCTTTGTGATCGACGACAGGATCAGGGTCTACCACGCCGGAGATACCGCCCTCTTCAGCGACATGAGGCTGATAGGGGACCTCTACAGGCCCGACGTCGCCCTTCTGCCGATCGGAGGGAGGTACACCATGGGCCCCCGAGAGGCGGCGATCGCCACCAGCTGGATCAGGCCCCATCTGGTCATACCGATGCACTACAACACCTGGCCCAGGATAAGGCAGGACCCTCTCAAGTTCCGGGACCTGGTGGAGACCCTCTGCGACTCCGAGGTCGTGATCATGGAGGTCGGCGACGCCGTAGAGTGCTGAAGGTTTATTTTTATATTTCTTCTCGATGCATTTGCCGCTCCCGGGGCGGGCCGATCATCGACCGCAAACTTTTAAACTCCGTCGCCAAACCACCCGCTGATGAGCGAGGTTCGTCTGCTCTTTGGAAGGCCGAAGATAAAGGGGAAAGAAGCCTTTCTGGCGGCTTTGAGAGAGGCTCAAGATAGGTACGGTTGCGTCATCCAGGCGATGGACGCGTCTCTGGTGGTGGGCGAGCTGCACGCCGCCTTCGCCGCAGAGAAGGCGGTGCGGGCCTTCTCCGATGAGAGGAACGTGGCCAAAGACCTGGGCCTGGAGATCCTCCGCTACGCCTCAGGCCAGAGACAGATCGAGCGGGCGCTCTCCGTGGGCGTATCAGAGGCCACCCGACGGGTAGCCCTGATAGTGATGGAGAACGGAAAGGATCTGGAGATCTCCGATATCATCGACGCCGACGACGGAGGACCCTCCTGGAGCCCGGCGGCCGTGAGGGAGACCTTCGAGATCGGAGATCTGGAGATCGAGGCCGCAGGCGAGGATAGGATTCCCGACCTCGTCCTGGAACGGATAGCTCTGATGGATGCTTACCGATGAGAGGATCTTATGAAAGAAGAGTTCTACACCCGGGGCCGATGGCAGAACTGGATCAACAAGATAAAAGATAGCGGGTTCACCCTCAAGGAGTCGGATGAGGACCCATCAGCTGCAGTCTTCGTCTACGCCATGGACGACGTGGTCTTGGCCTGCCTCAAGGTCATCGCGAGATGCGAACACGGCACCATATCCAAAGAGGAGGCTATATCCACCATCGACGAGATCAGAGATATCGTCTCCGAGAGGGATGAGTCCCTTGGAGAGGACGCGAATCTGATGCTGGAGTCGCTGAGCACCGCCCTGACGGCCGTATTTCTCTCAAGCCAGCGCTACATCGAGGGGGGCTACGACAAAAAGACGCCCCTGGAGGATCTGGTGAGAAAGGCGGTCCTGGCCGAGGAGGCCGACCGGATGGAAGAGGCCCTGGGGACACTTAGCGATATCGGGGCGAGAGTGATCGGAGGAGAGTCCCTCCCCGAAGAGGCCTTCGCAGATATGCCCTACTGCCTGACGGCGGAGCTTCTCGACGGCATCGACGCCATATCCGCAGCTCAGATCGGAGACGACAGCTACAAGGAAGACGACGGGTCCGAGGACGACGGCAAAGACGCCTGAGAGGCCAGCGGTCGGCTCTCGAAGGTCACCTGGCCTCTGTGGTCACCTCACGTCCGCTCTCCGTCACGATCACCGTATGCTCCGCCTGGGAGACGAGGGCGCCCTCGGCCTCCCAGAGGAGGGGATATCGGCGAAGGACCCCCGCCCGGAGGAGCTGGCCTATGGCGTAATCGATCCTATCTCCCGAGAGCCATCTCCGGGCGAAGGGGAGGGTGGAGTAGTTTTCCTGAACCTGTTTTAGGAGGGCTCTCGCGGGCGGCGACCTAACCGGCCTCTTGGCGACCAAGGAGAAGATCTCGGCCTCCCGCGCCTCCGATATCCTGCCCACCCCGTCGGTGGCGAAGGGCTCGATGGCTATCACGTCCCCGGCCGATAGCAACACTCCCTTCTCTATCGCCCTGTTGGGAATCGAGGGCTCGCCGTGGGCCTGGTAGCGGCTGAGGCCGTGGCCCGTCAGGTTCGCGACCGAGCTGTAGCCGTACCCATTTATCGCATCCTCGATGGCCCCCCCCAACTCCGCCGTGTCGACGCCGGGCTCGACCAGCTCTATCGCCGCGGCGAGCCCGGCCCGCGAGGCCTCCACCAGATCGGGGTGGCCGCCCAGGTCCACGGACACGGCGGAGTCGGCGATGTAGCCGTCGACGTGTACTCCGATGTCCAGCTTCACCATCTCTTCTCCGAAGACGGACTCGTCCTGGGGCCGGGGAGTGTCGTGGGCTGCTACCCTGTCCCGGGATATGTTGCAGGGGAAGGCGGGCTCGCCGCCGAGATCCCTCGTCGTCTCCTCGACATAGTTTGCCACCTCCAGGATCGAGACCCCGACATCGATCATAGAGCTCGCCTCGTCCCGGATCCGGGCCAGGATATCTCCCGCCTTCCTGTACTTCTCAAGCATTTCAGCGTCCATCAAAGATCAGACTCCTCTCAATCAAAACTCCCTGGTCAGACTCTTCTCAGAGGGTAAGCCGCTTCTCAAGGTTGGTAAGGTTGTCGCATCCCCCCTTCTTCACCACCACCAGATCCTCGAGCCGGACCCCGCCCAGCTCCGGGTAGTAGAGGCCGGGCTCCACGGTGACGACGTTATTCTCCTGCAGATTTTCGCCGACCTCGCTCAAGGACGGACCCTCGTGGACCGCAAGGCCGACCCCGTGACCCGTGGAGTGGATGAAGCCCTGCCCCTCCCTCTCGGGGTAGCCCCGCTCCTCGAAGACCTCACAGACCTTCGCGTGGACCTCCTTTCCCGTCGCCCCTTCCCTGACGGCCGCGATCCCCGCCTCCTGGGCCGCCAGGACCGCCCCGTAGATCTCGACGACCTCCTCTTCGGCCTCGCCTCGGAGGACGGTCCTGGTCATGTCCGCGAAGTAACGGCTCCTCTTGGAGCGGGGAAAGATGTCGATGACGATGGGAGAGTCCGCGGGCAGGGGGCCCGATCCGTTGCAGTGGGGGTCTGCCGCCTCTTCTCCTCCCGCCACGATCGTATCCTCCGCCTCGCAGCCCCTCTCCAGAAGGGAGACCTCGATGGCCGACCTCACCCTCTCCGAGGTGAGGGGTTTCCCCTCGAAGACGAGATGCTCCCCTCGGGGCCGCGATCTTCTGATCAGTTCGATGGCGACCTTCATCGCCTCCTCGCAGGCCCTCTGGGTCGATCTGATCGCCTCGATCTCCTCGGAGGTCTTGACCTTCCGCCACTCTCTTGCGGGGTTATCCAAGACCGATAGATCGAGCTCGCCGGCGAGATCCAGATAGACCCTCACGGGAAATTCGCCGGGAACCCCGAGCCTTCTGATCCCCCGGTCCCGGAGAAACTCCTTCAGGACCGCGACGTAGGCTTCCTCGGGCCGGTCGAGTTCGGCCATCTTTTCTACGATCCCGTAATCGGAGGTGCTGACCACCTCGTCGGCAAACGACTCCTTTTTCGCCCTCCCCTCCTCCATCCCCGAGACCAGGATGGATACGGAGGGGGCGGCCAGGAGGGCGAAGCGGTCGGGGGCGAGAAAACGGGAGAGATAGTAGATGTTGGGATTGCAGAGGCTGTCTCCCAGGAGGAGGAGGCCGTCCAGCTCGTGATCGGAGAGGAATTCTGCCATTCTTTGATTTCCCATCCTTTGAGAGGAAGAGGACATAACAACCGGATCTGTTGAGAAGATATAAAAATAGCTCAGCGGGCCTTTATGGACGAGGTTATCTCGCGGACGAAGGCCTCGACGTCCTCGGACCTCTCGACCCCGGTCCCGGTGACGATGACGTCCGCCCCCGCCGCCACCAGGTTTCGCGCCGCATTGCCCGACCGGATCCCCCCGCCGAGGACGAGAAGCGTCTCACCCAGGATCTTCTTCGCCGCCGCCACCATCTTCAATGGAACCGGCTCCTCCGCCCCCGAACCCGCCTCCAGATAGACCATCCTCATTCCGAAGTACTTTCCGGCCAGGGCATAGGCCGCGGCCAGCTCGGGCTTCTTTCTCGGGATCAACTTCGCGTCCCCGACCCAACCCACCGTCCCACCGGGCTCGACGATGACGTAGGCCATGGGGATCGGCTCGATCCGGTATTTATAGACCAGGGGAGCGCCGAGAGCCTGGTTCTCGATCAGGTAGCTCGCGCTCCGAGAGTTCAGAAGGCTCATGAAGAAGACGGCGTCGGCGTTGGAGCAGAGCCCAGAGACCCCGCTCGGAAAGAGGATCACAGCAAGCCCAGACTCTTCCTTGATCGCTGCTACCGTATCCTCCAGGGCGTGGCCTGCAGCGCCGACCGACCCCCCCACCATGATGGCGTCGGTGCCGCCGTCTGCTGCGGCCCTCGCCATCCTGCCCGCCTCTTCGGGGCTCTGGGAGTCGGGGTCGATGAGGGTGAGATGTGCGGCTCCGGTCGCCTCCACGATCTCCGCCAGCATCTCTTCGACGGGACCGATCATGAGAACGTCAGCCCCAGACCCGTCTATCCTCTGCTCTCCTTGGACTTGACGCGAAGCCCCTTGTAGCCGCACTTGCGGCATCGGGTCGAGCGGGCGGCATTTCGCGCGTTGCAGCGCATACAGATCTTCATGTTGAGAAGTCGGTTTTCAGCCTCTGGAAATCGAGCCATGAGATATTGCCTCTTTAGTGGTTGTTATCCGATATGCGATCACCGCTAGATGAACCGCGGCGATATGAACTTTTTGGATCGGGATCATTGGCGCCGGGGTTGGGATTTTCCTGAAAGGGCTTTCTCGCCCCCTCATTTTGAACCCAAGCGTCCCAGAAGGGACAACAGGTCTCGAGCCTGCCGCGTTTGGACTCTTCAGACCCCTTGGAGACAGAAGATTAGTCCGCTCTGCCACCCCGGCTCCGGAGCATCTAGTTCAAGCTTCTGGTTTATATCTGTTGGCCCTGAGTCCGGGTCGCGAGGAGGGGCGGGTGGCCCGGAGAGGCGAGTTGGCGAGGATAGGCTTATGTGGACGCGAGACGAGATGACGGCGGGAGATTTGGATGGCCCTTCGAGATGATGCGCTGGAGTTCCACCGGAAATCAAGGGGTAAGATCGCAATCAAGAGCAAGGTTCCCTGCAGCACGCGGAAGGACCTAAGCCTGGCCTACACCCCGGGAGTCGCCGAGCCCTGCCGCGAGATCGCAAGAGATCCAGAGCTGGTTTACGATTACACCTCCAAGGGGAACCTGGTGGCGGTGGTCACCGACGGGTCCGCGGTCCTGGGCCTGGGGGATATCGGTGCCGCGGCCTCGATGCCGGTGATGGAGGGGAAGGCGATCCTCTTCAAGGGGTTTGCCGACGTCGACGCCTTCCCCATCTGCATAGATTCAAAGGACGTCTCGGAGATCGTGGAGACGACCAAGAGGATATCAGTCGTCTTCGGCGGGGTCAACCTGGAGGATATCAGCGCCCCCCGCTGCTTCGAGATCGAGGATCGGCTGAAGCGGGAGCTGGACATCCCTGTATTTCACGACGACCAGCACGGGACCGCCGTGGTGACCGGAGCCGCCATGATCAACGGACTCAAGATCGCAGAAAAGAGGTTTGAAGACGTCTCGGTGGTCTTCAGCGGGGCGGGGGCGGCAGGGGTCGCAGTATCCAAGTTTCTGATGAGCTTCGGAGTCCGCGACATCGTCCTCTGCGACAGCCGGGGAATTATTCACGAGGGACGATCTGACCTGAACCCCTCCAAGATGGAGATGGCCAGAATCACAAACCCAGAGGGAAAGAGGGGATCTCTAGCCGACGCCATGAAGGGCTCAGACGTCTTCATCGGGGTTTCTGCCCCCGGGATCGTCACCGAGGAGATGGTCAGGTCCATGGCCAAAGAGCCTATAGTCTTCGCCATGGCCAACCCCGTCCCCGAGATCATGCCCGACCTGGCCAAAAAGGCCGGGGCGAGGGTCGTTGCCACCGGCAGGTCGGACTTTCCAAACCAGGTGAACAACGTCCTGGGCTTTCCGGGGATCTTTCGGGGGGCCCTCGACGTCCGGGCGAGGGAGATAGACGAGGAGATGAAGATGGCGGCGGCCAGGGCGATCGCGAGACTCGCGGAGCCGATCTCCGAGGAGTCCATAATCCCCTCGCCCTTCGACCGGCGGGTGGTGCCGAAGGTCGCCGAGGCGGTGGCGAGGGCGGCCATCGAGTCGGGAGTTGCAAGGCTCGTAGTCGATCCCGCCGAGGTCGGAAGGAAAGCCGCGGAGAGGATCGGGCTTGTGGGATAGCCAGCGGCGGAGGGAGAGGGAAGCTGAGGCGGCCACGTCCAGATGAGAGGAGGGGGCCATCGTAGAGTCCACAGAGGTGGGGACGATATTGGAGACGAACGAGAAGGGAGGAAGCTGGATAGAAAGACCGTCCAGAGGGCGCTGGACGTCGCCAGGGGCATCCTCAGAGCCTCGTCGGAGGTGGTGGGGGTCGTGGCGGCCTGTCGCGCCCCCGGGGGGTGGCCCGTTCCCTGGTATGGTGTGGATTAGGGGAGGATAACGCCTCCAGCATCGAAGGCGACTAAGAAAAGTTCTGGTTCTTTAGCTCTCTTTTTCTGCTCTCGTCGTTCTCTCGTCGCCGCGGCGACTCGCCTCGCCACTTGGTCATGTAACTGTGACCACAGAGAGATAGGGGAGAGAATCGCATTACCTGGCTTCAACCAGGGGGCGCGAGATCTCCTTTTTCATCGCTGGAATCAGCTTTCCAGCTACATCTCTACCTTTTGATGTACCCTTTACGCTCCAGATAATCTACCTGAGGCCTAGTATACCTCCATACAACGTCGGCCTTCTCGTCCTGAAAATCCCAGGGAACGACGATGACGACATCGTTTTCCCGGATCCAGATCCTTTTCTTCATCTTGCCGGGTATCCTCGCCATCCTCTCCTTGCCGTCGAAGCATCTCACCATCAGCCTGTTCGCGCCGAGGCGAGTCTCCACGGACCCGAAAACCTCTCTATCGTGCGCTCGAGGAAGGCGGACTCGCTTTACGACCTCAGGACCTTGTGCATTTCTCTTCCTTTTTCTACTTGCATAATTAGCCAGTTATATCACCACTAAAGACAGGTCGATCTTCAAATCCGAGATTTCGGCACAGATGGCGACGACCCTCCTCTCGGACCTCTCTGCGCCCCTCAAGTTCCTCACTATCATGCCATAACCTCCATCCAGAGCGTCTCCACCTCTTTATCTAAGGCCAGATCGGGTATCTCCAACAGGGCGATGACGACGGACTCTTCCAATATGGCCAGGCCGCGCTCCAGCTCGTCGTCTCTGATGGTGAGGGGGATCAGACACTTCAGAACCTGGTCCAGA